>JAAYVN010000087.1 GCA_012517155.1 Ignavibacteriales bacterium
ATCCAAGATAAGTTTTTTAAGTTTTATTTCATCACCCGGTACGTAACCCATATGAGTATAGTTTATTTTCCCTTCCTTATCAATTAAAACTGAAAAAGGGACTGCATGAGCATAATATTTGCGTGCGACTTCAGAATTTGTATCCAACAAAACCGGGAATTTATAACCGCGGGATTTAACATAAGGGATCACCCTGGAGACGCTCTTTTCGTTGTCGATAGCGATGGCAAACATCTTAAATCCATCTGGATGAAGTTCATTATAAATCTTATTAAACTGAACCATTTCTTCAGCACAAGGTTTACACCAGGTCGCCCAGAAAGAGAGCAAAACAGGTCCTTTACCCAGTTCATTTTTAAGTTCAACCTTATTACCGTCCATATCCTCGAGGATAAAATTGATTGATTTTTTCCCCTTCATTTCATCGTTCTGGGGGAGGGTAACGGATATAAAAAAGATTAAGAAAAGGCAAGTGAAAGTCAACTTCATTATTTCTCCAGTATCATTTTTTTGGTGAAGGATTTAGGGTTATTATTATCATAATTTGCAGTAATACGATAGAAATAAATTCCGCTGGCAAGATTTCCCGTTTGGAAAGTGATGGAATGCATTCCGGCATTTTTTCTTTCCGAGAAAAGGTTCCCAACGTGATTACCCAACGCATCGAAAACATCCAAAGAGATTAATGCCTCTGTATCTATAAAGAAATTAATAACTGTGGAAGGGTTAAAAGGATTAGGGTAGTTCTGAAAGAGTTTAAAATCGTTTGCGACATCAATATCCTTTATTCCGGTAAGCTCGTTCGAAGCTGTCAAGTCCACGACTATCGAATCAGCGAGATTCTTCATATTCTTGGCAACAAGTTTAATTTGTCCCAAACCACGAGTAGTATCGGGGAAAACATGAAGAGAGAAATCCACAGTTGCGCCGGGGGCGATCGGAGAACTCTGGAAGTCCGAAGTGGTTGCTATACTGTCAAGAAAAGGGGGAAAACAAGACTCATCGAAACAAAAGGAGGAAGTCCATTCACCAGGCAGGGCATTCATTCTTCTGACAATGCAAATTGTGATATTTTCCTGAGCGAGGTTAATTAAAGGAATCTCAAAAGCTATGTCGGTTTCCGGAGCTCCGGTTAAGTGTGTATGTGCTGGGATAAAAGAGAAACTTTGTCCGAAAACCGGTGTCAAATAAACTATAGAAATTACAAGACTTATTTTAAGAAGATTTTTTATCATATTCGTTCAATTAATTAAATTGTTTACAAACTTACTTTAACAATGTAATTTTTCTCTTGGAATTAAAAGAGCCTGCTTTCATTTCAACAATATACATCCCGGAAGAAAGGTTTCCGGCATGGAAATCAACCGAATGGGATCCTGCTTCTTTGAAACTACTGACTAAAGTTGCCACTTCCCGACCCAGAATATTATAAACTTTGATAGTCACAAGACTGTAAGAGGCAAGAGAGAAATTAATTGTAGTGGATGGATTGAATGGATTCGGGTAATTCTGTCCCAAAGAGAATTCAGATGGAATCCGGGAGTCTTTATCATTATTGCCTGAAATTGTTCCAATCAGATCCCATTTTTCAGCTTGTTGAATCTCTCCCTGATTGAGGGGGGAGTTAACTTTATAAACAAACGCCACCAGCTGACAGGAATTAGCATCGAATCCTGCGGGAACTGTATACCTGACTTGTCTGTAAATTTCCTGTCCCATCTTCCAAACGTCCTTGGTATTCAGAGTATCCCCTAAAACTCCATTAATCATTGCCCGAACAACGTGGGAATGCTTATAATCAGTACCACCGATGCATGAAGAATTTCCTGTCTGAGAATAAACCAGATTATCTTCAGTCAGAACAAGATTTACACGATAATAGCCACTGAGTGATGTAAGAGAAGTTACTTTCAGAGTTGCATCAAGTTCTCTGGTAAGGTTGTTATAAGTCTTTGCAATAGTAATGGATACTGTTGGCGCAACATTTTTTCTTAAGGAGACACGAGAATTCCACTCGCCTCTTGATACAGGAGAGGAGGTTCTGTCAATAACTCCGGTAGGGTAGCTTGAGAAACCCATCGATGATATAATAGAATTTCCGCTGAAATTTCTATAAGGATCGCTGCTATTAGATGGTCCGTGATAACCGATAATAATTGCGTTCGGGGCAGTTTTCAGAACATTTTCGGCAATAATTGTATGGCCGCAGGGGCAGTATTGGCACCAAGTACCAGTGCAATACTCTAGGACAGGATTCCGCACAGACTGTGCATAAATTGAAACTGAAAAGAGTAAGAGAAAAAGTGCTTTTGAAGTTATTTCTTTTAACACACTGACTCCATTATTTTTATTTTGAAATTGTTGATTGTATTATTTCTTTTGTTTTTTTATTCTGGATAAACGTAACCGTCTTTAACTGCTCCGGTTGCCAGGCTGAAGCCAGAGGAGTCTGAAATTCAAAAACCTCTGAACTACCGGGTAAAAGTTGTGAAACCGGACTTCCTGAATTAGAAGGGAGCATTTTTCTCATGACATTATGAAAAACAGTCTCCCCATTTGAACCCGGCGGCACATCAAACAAAATTTCTTTTTCTATGACAACTGTATGCAACACCAAATCCTCGAAAATTATTCCGGCAGTATCAAAATTTTGTACAGTAACTTTCACAAGTAAAGTAGCATTTGAAATAGTATCATTAATGCTAAGGGTAAACTTTGGAGTTTCCGCCAAACGGGTTTCAATTCTGGAGATTATACTATTTGAATCCGAAGGGACAGACCAAAGAATTCCATCCAGTATAACAGTCGGAGCGGTCTGGATATTATAGAGAGCCATTCTAGAATTCGCGTCAGACTTATTAGCTGTATAGAAAATATCGAACGGAGAGGGGAAATTAGTCGGGAACTTAATGACTACAAGTTTTTCCGAACCATATTTAGTTAGCAAGTTTTTAATTATAGAGTTTGTCAGGACGCAGGGAGAGCAACTGACATTTGAAAAATTTTCCATTAGAACTGTTTTTTTCAATCCTGCGGGGACCATTTGAAAGGAAAACAGTGTTTGCCCCCCCATCTGAATATTGATGGATTGTTCAATCAGGTTATATCCATTTTTCTCAAGTTTCAGAGTGTTAAGCCCGGTTTTCACTTCTAAAGTATCCGGAGTATATTTTCCTGTTGATTGATTATTGAGGTAAATCAAGGCGCTATCAACATTTGTTGTCACAAATATTTTTACAAAAACCGTTTCTTGGTTTACGTCATTAGGGGGATTAGTCCGGCACCCATTCAAATAGAATAGAAAAAGGAGTATCCAGGGGAGCCTACCCATGATCTGTAAATAATTGGAAATAATCATATTTTGAAAGTTAAGAAAAAGCAAAAACCTGGCAAAGTAAAAAGATAATGGAGGAGGAAAATCCGGCTTTTAAACACAGAAGCCTTATCCGGCAATGAAGATTGTCCGGAGATTTCAGAAAGGGAAATTCGATATGAACACAGAAGGCTGATTGAACCTAAGGAAAGATCAACTTTACGTTGCAGCTATTGATCAAAATGCAAAAAGTTTCAGATTCCGACTTAATTATCGAAAGAGTCGGATGGTTTGTGCAAGTTGTACACCCCCTCAATGAGGCATTTTTATATTGTCGGAGGTGATTAATAAGGATAATTTTGTAAGTCAAATTTCTATAATAAATAATGAGGTACTATTGAGATCATTAACAAAAGTGCTTTTGTTCTCCCTGTTACTAATGTTAGTCGGTTTTACTGCAGTAGGAGAGTTACTCCCGAGTGAAAGCGAAGCAAATTTAACTGAGGAGACGGCTACTGTTAATGATGTAATTAATTCAAGCCGAACGATTATTAATTACATTGAAGTCGGGAGCTGGCACGCATCGTGGTATGGTGCCAAATTTCACGGACGAAAGACAGCAAATGGTGAGGTATTCGATCAGGATGCATTCACAGCTGCACACAGAACGTTGGAGTTTGGAACTTTACTAAGACTAACAAATCCCGAGAATGAGAGGTCAGTTATCGTAAGAGTAAACGACAGAGGACCTTTCATCCGAAACAGACAAATTGACATCTCCAGGGCTGCAGCAACAGAACTGGGAATGCTACATGACGGAGTAGCAGAGCTAAAAGTTGAAAAGGTTCAATTAGAAAATATCAACTTTCCTATGCTACACCTGAACTAATAATCCTCTGAGGCTGTCCCAAGAAATAATTCCTTGGGACAGTCCCTTTCCCTCTCAAAATCCCTAAATTTAATCATTTTCATAATACACTAAACGAATTTCGAGGCTTTTTAAGTTTTTTTTATTACTTTTGACAAGTAAGAAAAAAAAGTTTAATGAAATCAAAGTCAAGAAATATTTATATACCGGTGATAGCAATCGCCCTCATTATGTTCCTTTTAAGCGGATGCAGTTCGTCCGTTGACAACAGGTACAAGAAAAGGGACACTACCGGTGAGAAGGACGAGATAACTTCAACGAAGGATTCGGGGACCATTGACTTATCCGCATACAAGACAAATTTACCCATTTCCAGAGAGAGAAGGGATCCAACAATCAGAACCGCTCCAGATTTAGGATACAAGGGGATATGGACGGGATATGGTGATAAGAAAAAAGAATCCACATTGATGCGGGCATACGGATTCAGGGTGTTAATGGCTGAAACAGAGGATTATAAAGAAGCGGAAAATATCCGAACGGATCTTTATTTTAACACAGTTGCGAGAAGGATATACATTGATTTCGAAACACCATTCTACAAAGTCAAGATTGGGGACTTTACGAATTCATTTGATGCCAAGGAGTACAGTTTTAAGCTTAGTCAGCTTGGATTCAAAAACACGTCTATTGTAAGGGACTCTATAAATATATATAAGTAGAACATGAGGACAATTTTTAAGAATGCTGCTCAGATAGTTACGGTCAGTACTAAAGGGAAAAATCTCAAAAGGGGAGCAGATATGAAAGACATATCGGTTTTGACCTCCCATTCAATAATTGCAGAAAACGGCAAGATTGTTGATATTATTCCTACAGAGTCTATGAGCGGAGTAAAATTCGATAATGAGACAGATCTAAAAGGGAAAGTCATTTTGCCCGGCTTAGTGGAATGTCACACACATACAGCATTTGCCGGATCGAGGGCAAGTGAATTCAGAATGAAGCTAAACGGGACGGGATATGAAGAGATTGCCTCAAAGGGGGGAGGGATCAACTATACAGTTTCAGCTGTCCGGAATTCAAGCAAAGAATCGTTAAAAAGGATCACACATCAAAGAGTAAAACACTTCGTAAGCCAGGGAATAACCTCTCTGGAAATCAAGAGTGGATATGGGCTGGATTTTGAAAACGAAATCAAACTGCTCGAGGTGATTAATGAAGTAAATCAGGAATGCGGTATCGATATTTATGCAACTTTTTTAGGGGCTCATACCTTTCCAGTGGAGTATAAAAATGACAGGCGGGGGTATCTTAACAAGATAATAAACGAGATGCTGCCATATGTTGCACGGCAGAATATCGCGACCTTTTGTGATGCATTCTGCGAAATAACCGCATTTCAACCGGAGGAAGTCAGGGAGATCTTCAAGGCAGCAAGCGGACTGGGGCTGAAATTAAAACTGCACAGTGAGCAGTTCAACAATATTGGTGGTTTGGAGGTTGGCACAGAGTCAGGAGTTCTTAGTATAGATCATCTTGAGGTAATTAATGACGAGGATATTAGAAAGTTAGCCACAACAGAGATTGCAGCAGTTCTACTGCCGGGAGTTTCCTTTTTCCTGAATTACGGATTTGCGCCAGCCAGGAAGATCATTGATAACGGAGGGATAGTAGCCCTGTCCACGGACTTCAATCCGGGGTCCTCGCATATTTCGAATTTCCATTTGATAATGTCGATTGCCGCCCTGAAAATGAAAATGACCATAGAGGAAGTTATTTCCGCGGTTACAATTAATGCGGCAAAAGCCTTGGGGATAAGCGATAGAACCGGAAGTATAGAGATTGGGAAAAATGCCGATTTTTCGGTGTTCAATTGTGAGGATTACTCGGAGATAGTATATTCGATCGGCTCAAATTTAAACGAAATGACGATTAAGGAAGGAAAAATAATCTATTCAAGTTCAGGAGATTAAGATGAAAATAATCGAGTGTGTACCAAATTTCAGCGAAGGACGCAACCTTGAGAAAATTGAGATAATAAAAAAGTCAGTAAGTGGAATAAACAACGTAAAGATGCTAAGCATAGAGCCGGATGCTGACTACAACCGGGTGGTTGTAACACTTGCGGGAGATGAGAACGGGATAGTGGAAGGAGCAATTGCGGTAAGCAAGGCAGCGGCTGAGGAAATTGACATGCGGGCTCATAAGGGAGAGCATCCACGGCTTGGCGCAATTGATGTAGTGCCGTTTGTTCCGGTCAAGGATGTAACCATGGAAGAATGTGTAAAAATCTCGGAATTGTACGGGGAGAGAATAGCCCGCGAGCTTTCCGTGCCGGTCTATTTGTATGAATACTCCGCAAGGAAAAAGGAGAGGCAGAATCTGGCAAATATCCGGCAAGGAGAATATGAGGGGCTGGAAGAAAAGTTAAAGAGTCCTGAGTGGTTTCCGGATTACGGCGAGGCAAAATTCAATCCCAAGACTGGCGCGATTGTAACCGGAGCGCGTTTTTTTCTGGTTGCGTATAATGTCAATATAAAATCAACCGATGTAAAGTACGCGAAGGAAATTGCCGAAATACTGAGGGAGTCGGGGAGACCCAAAAGAGATGAAAACGGGAATATTGTGAAGATTGAGGGAAAGACCGTGAAGGAAGCAGGAAGGCTAAAATGTGTAAAGGGGATGGGGGTATCGCTTGAGAAATATAACATAACACAAATCTCCATGAATCTTACCAATTTTAACATAACTCCGATACACGTTGCGTTTGAGGAGGTAAAAAAAGAGGCGGAAAGATTAGGAGTGGAAGTGAACGGAAGCGAGATAGTCGGGCTGGTGCCGCTGGCTGCACTGATTGACTCGGGGAAATTCTATGCTGAGGGAAAAACCCTGGATGAGAAGAGTTATGTAGAGATTGCAATAGACAAACTGGGATTAAGCAATCTTAATTATTTCAATCCTAAAGAAAAAATTATTGACTATATGATTTAAAATTCTGAACTTTATTAATGCAGGCTCGGTTATGTTATTATCATACAAATTTGATAGAATGACTACAAAGAAAAAAAATAAAAAGCAGAACGACAAAATCGATATATATTTCTGCACGGAATGCGGAGATCAGCTTATTGATTTTGCCCTTGAGGACCGGGCATCCGATATAGAGAGTGTGCGCCGGAACCACGAGTTGTGCAAGAAGACAGGGAAGTTCAAAGGGGAGTGTTGTTCTAAACTTTTCATAGCAAGGCAAATCGAAGATCTGTTAAACGAGACAGAAGAATAATTTTTTTCCTCCTTTCTTTTTTCACAATAATTTAACTAAATTAGTCTGTTAATTTTTTAACCATTAATTATGGAGACTGGTATGGGAAAGACTATTTTGTTAATATTGATCGGAAAAAGAAAAGATTCAGCCGTAAAAGTCCAGCAAATCCTGACAGGATGGGGATGTTTAATTAAAACGAGACTGGGCATACATGACGGTATTCTTGAGAACTGTTCGGATGAAGGACTGGTAATATGCGAACTAGTCGGGACGAAAGAGCAGAAAGAAGAACTTGCCCGAAAGCTGGCGGTGATTCCGGAAGTTAACTCCAAGCTTGTTGAACTCTCATTATAAGGAAGTAGGAGTCTTGAAGAAGTTACCCAATGTAAATTAACCCCGGGTAACTTTTTTTATCTCAGGCTCCGGGATTTTAACCCCTCCTGTTTATATTTGCTTCAGGAAAAAAGGATAAAAAAGAAAAATGAAAATCAGTTTAGTTCAGTATGATCCAAAGTGGGAAGACCCGGAAGGGAACCAGGCTGAAATCAGAAAGCTGCTGGATAGTTACGGACCTGAAACCGACCTGCTTGTATTCCCCGAATTAACATTAACCGGTTTCACGATGAAGCCGGAAAAATACAGTGCCGCGCCGGGGGAAGGATACACAAGTTTCTTTGCATCAATAGCGAAAGAGAAAGGGGCTTACGTGGTGTTTGGCGAAATAATCAGGGAGGGGGAGAGGTATTTAAATACCCTGAGGATTCTGGACAGGAACGGGACCCGCCGTAGTAACTATTACAAAATACATCCATTTTCCTACGGTGATGAGAATAAACACTATTCGGGGGGAACGGAATTGGTAATGTCGGACATTGACGGAATAAAAACCGGGTTTTCCATATGCTACGATCTGAGATTTCCGGAGTTGTACCGGTTCTACGGAAAGGAAAAGGGGGAGATACTAATCAACATAGCAAACTGGCCGATCACAAGGATAGAGCACTGGCGGACATTACTTAAAGCCAGAGCGATTGAAAATCAGGCGTTTGTGGTTGGGGTCAACAGGACGGGAAAAGATCCGCAGCTTCAGTACAATGGTTGTTCATCTATATTTAATCCGATGGGGGAAGAACTATGCTGTATAGTGGACGATGTGGAAATCAGAACGATAGAAATTGATCTTGGCATGGTGCAGGAAGTCAGAAAGAAATTCCCATTTCTTGAAGATATAAAACTGATATAAAGGAGTTTTTTTGATGAAGGAAAAAGTAGTTATAACAGGAGGAGCGGGATTTATCGGGAGTCATTTAGCGGAGGGATGGTTATCGAGGGGAGCGGAAACAGTGATAATAGATAATTTCCGGAGCGGGAAAAGAGAGAACCTGAAGGTTTTAAGGGGTCACAAGCTGGTTGAAGGATCGATAACCGATAAGGAGCTGATGCGAGAAGTACTCAGTGGGGTTGATTACGTATATAATCTTGCGGCGCTGATTTCCGTACCTGAATCTGTCGAGAATCCATTTGAGTGTGTGGAAATAAATGTGCGGGGGTTGTTGAATATACTGGAAGCCGCAAGGGAGAACGGAGTAAAGAGGGTAATCCATTTCAGTTCAGCGGCTGTTTACGGGGACAATCCGGCTACACCGAAGACGACCGACATGAAGCCGGAACCCAAATCCCCTTACGGAATAACCAAGCTTGACGGGGAGTATTATTTAAGTGGGTACAGGGAGAACTATGGACTAAGCACACTTTCATTCAGGTGTTTCAATGTATTTGGTCCGAGGCAGGACCCGGCAAGTCAGTACGCAGCAGCCATTCCTATATTTGTCAACAAGGCAATAAAAAATGAGGAGATAACGATATACGGGGATGGTGAGCAGACGCGGGATTTTATATTTGTCAAGGATATAGTCAGCGCAAACTTACTGGCGGCAGAGAAAAAAGAAGTGACGGGAGTATATAATCTGGGGACAAGCAAGTCGGTTTCGATCAACGAACTTACAGAGCTGACCTTAAGACTGACCAACTCGAAATCGAAAGTGGTTTACAGGGAGGAAAGAGCAGGAGACATAAAGCACTCCCTCTCCTCGATAGAAGAAACAAGAAAAGCGCTGGGATTTGAACCCGCGTTTGACCTGACGGAAGGTTTGAAAGAAACGATCAATTATTTTATACAGTTGTTCAAAGGTTATGAGAAATAAAATTTCGGCAGGGTTAGCAATTTACAAGCTTCGTGGGGGAGGGCTGGAGGTACTGCTGGTGCATCCCGGAGGACCATTTTTCAAGAAGAAGGAGGCGGGGCACTGGAGCATACCCAAGGGGGAAATTGACGGGGAGGAAGATTTGCTAAGCGCTGCGATCAGAGAAACGAAGGAAGAAACGAACATCGAGATGAGCGGGGAATTCATCGGGTTGGGGGAGGTAACCCAGAAAGGGGGAAAAGTAGTTCATGCCTGGGGAATTGAATGTCCGGCGGATTTCGAATTTGAATTCCACAGCAACACATTTCAAATGGAGTGGCCTCCTGCATCGAAGAGGATGGAGAGTTTTCCGGAGGTGGACAAAGCCGAGTTTCTGGAATACGACGAGGCAATGAGAAGGATAAAAGAAGCACAAAGAGATTTTCTAATAAGATTAAAAGAATATTTAGCAAAGCGAGGAAAGTTATGAGCAAGTCCGTTCTGATCGTTTGTTTATTAATATTGATGTTTACGTACTCCGGTTTTGTAAGCAACGGTGTCCAGATACCAAATAAAAAATATGTGCTGGTAATCCACGGCGGAGCGGGGGCAATCAGCAAGAATTTGCCGGAGGAGGAGATTGACGCAATCAAGGATGGAATAAGCGAAGCGCTAGAAACAGGACAGGAGATACTGAAAAAAGGGGGGACAGCAATTGATGCAGTAGAGGCGGTAATCAGGTATCTTGAGAACAATCCTAATTTCAATGCAGGGAAAGGGGCGGTGCTTACAGAGGAAGGGATTGCAGAGCTGGATGCCTCGATAATGTCGGGGAGTGATTTGTCATGCGGGGCAGTGGGAAATGTGAAGAGAGTAAAGAACCCGATAACCCTAGCGAGGAACGTGATGGAAAAAAGCAAGCATGTGCTGCTGGTTTCCGACG
>JAAYVN010000088.1 GCA_012517155.1 Ignavibacteriales bacterium
ATGTCGTGAAAAGCATATCTCCCGAAAATATTATGCTTGAAACAGACTCTCCATTTATGACACCTAAACCTCACAGAGGCAAAAGAAATGAACCAGCTAATGTTCGGATAATAGCGGAGCAATTGGCCCAGATTTATAATATGAACGTTGAAGACATAGGAAGGATCACTTCAGCCAATGTACATAAATTCTATGGGATTGGCAAAAAAGCCGATTTGAGTTATACATACAAAATTGGAAAAGCATTATATGTTAATGTAACAAACCGTTGCAATGCTGATTGCGAATTTTGTGATCGGAAAGATCATGCAATAATCGCAGGGTACAATTTGAAGATGGAAAAATTTCAGGAACCACCGGATTCTGTTTATATTAAAGATATTGGAGATCCAAAAAGATATTCCGAAATCGTTTTTTGTGGATATGGAGAACCAACAATCAGATGGGATTTGGTTAGAAGTGTGGGAAAATATGTAAAAGAGAATGGGGGAACTACAAGGATGAATACAAACGGACACGGAAACGTTATTAATAACAGAGACATTACAAAAGAATTATTTGGAGTTATTGACACCGTGTCAATAAGTTTGAACTCAACTGATCCGGGAGAATATTCCAAAATTATGAAACTTGATCAGAAGTATTTTTATGAAATGATCGATTTTTCCCGTAAGGCTAAAGAAGCCGGAATACATGTAGTATTATCTGTAGTATCTTTAGAAGAAGTTGATATTGAAAAAGCACGGAAGTTTACTGAGGATGAGATAGGAGTTGAATTCAGAGTACGGCAATATTTTTAATGACTGTTTAACAATCAAATATTATAGGTTTATTAATGAAAAAGATTATAGTGGTGTTTGTTTTTGCAGTACAATTTGCGATTTATTCTCAAAATATAAGAGAATCACTCGAGGAAATTTTGGCGGAACCCTTTTTTGATACAACACTAGCTGCGGTAAATGTTTATAATTTAACAAAGGGTTTAGACGAATATAAAAAAAATAATTCTTTACTGATGAGACCTGCCTCAAATATGAAAGTAATTACAACAGCTGCTGCTTTAAAGTATCTCGGAATCGATTTCAATTTTGAAACGCGCTTATGTTATGATGGAGAAATAGAAGGATCAGAACTTAAGGGGAATTTATATGTCAAGGGAGGTGGAGATCCTGATTTTCAAACAAGTGATTTAGATGACTTTGTTGCCGATGTGAAGAAGCTCGGAATAAAGAAAATAAATGGTTCTCTAATTGGAGATGTGAGCTTTAAGGATTCATTATTTTGGGGTAGTGGCTGGATGTGGGATGATGATCCAAGTACGGATGCCCCCTATTTATCGGCATTGAATATAAATAGTAACTGCATAACGATTATTGTGACCATTAATGAGCAGGGAAAAATTGATATCACTTCAGAACCTGAGACGCATTATGTTAAACCAATTAGCTTTTTGAGAGAAACCAGTACTCCGAAAGAAAGGATAACAATAACAAGAGACTATATAAACCGTACTAACGATATTCTTGTAAAAGGTGAGTATGAAAAAAGTAAAGCACTGCGAATAATTACCCCGCTTAATGTTTATAAACCAGAATTCTATTTCCTGCAGTTATTAAAAGAAAAATTTGCTAATGAGGAGATTGAAATTGTCGATGGTTTGAATATTTCCAAACTTCCAGCTGGGGCTAAAGAGATTTCTAAAATTGAACGATCATTCGGGGAGGTTATTGTGAATCTTAATAAAACAAGTGATAACCTTAGTGCGGAGATGACATTACTTGCAATGGGACAAAGATATTCGGAAGGACCCGCAAGTGCAAAAAAGGGATTAAAGATGATCGATAGCTTAATTATTGAGTGTGGATTTAATCCCAGGAACTACAGAATTGAAGACGGATCGGGAGTCTCACATTATACATTAGTATCTGTTGAACTTCTAACCGGTATATTGAAATATATGTACTACGAACAACCGGAATTGCAAAAAGTATTGGAGGAATCGTTTCCCAATGCTGGTATTGACGGTACTCTAAAAAGTAGAATGAAGGGCACACTTGCTGAGAGTAATCTAAGAGCAAAAACAGGTACTCTTAGCGGGGTGAGTTGTTTAACAGGGTATGTAACCGGTAAAGGGGGAGATAAATACGCTTTCTCTATCATGATTCAAAACCATGTGGCTAAGACGTCGAGAGCGATCGAATATCAAAACAGGATTTGTGAGATTCTTGCCAATAACTAACTTGATTATAAAATGACGATTCATTTTGATGGAATAAAAATAAATGTAAAGATCCAGGGTGATAATGATGAGTTATCTCCCATACTGTTTGTTCATGGTTTTTCCGGATCGAACGAAGATTGGAAAAATATATGCTCTAATATAAAAAACAGGAAACTCATTTGTGTTGATTTACCCGGGCATGGGAATAGTGAAATCCCTAAGGAAACTAAGTACTACAAGCAGGATACATTGGTAAATCTGATTGAATTTATCAGATATTCACTAAATTTAGGGAAAATAATACTTGTAGGGTATTCGATGGGAGGAAGACTAGCCTTGTCATATGCCGTTAAGTTTTACAATCACCTGGAAAAATTAGTATTAGAAAGTTCCAGCCCAGGATTGCTTAGTGATGAAGAGAAAGAAATAAGGAAAAAAGAAGATAACCGAGTTGCAGATTTTATAGTTGAAAATACAATTGAGGATTTTATTAATCTCTGGTTAAGTCAAGACATTTTTAAAAGTCTGCAAAATTTGCCCCCAGATAAAAAAAACAAATTAAGGGAGGCTAAATTAAAAAACAATCGAATAGGTTTAGCAAATATGCTTCGAGGTTTTGGAACCGGTGAGATGAATTCTGTTTGGAATGAACTTGCTAAAATTAATTGTGATGTTCTAATTGTTGCAGGTGAGTTGGATTCTAAGTATATTAAAATTAGTAAACGAATACAAGATAAAATTAGAAAATCCAAGCTGAAAATCATTCCAGGAGTTGGACATAATACACATCTTGAGAATGAAAATGAATTTTTAAGAGTGTTGGAGAGTTTCATTAAATGACGTTCAGGAGATATTATGAAATTTGATTGGAAAAAAGACAAAGAGTATGGAGATATCATTTATGAGAAAATGGATGGTATCGCAAAAATAACAATAAACAGACCGGAAGTAAGGAATGCATTTAGACCAGAGACTGTAAACGAGATGTATGATGCCTTCGCAAATGCAAGAGAAGACCAAAATATCGGTGTTATACTTCTTACCGGTAAGGGACCCTCCAACGATGGCAAGTATGCCTTTTGTTCAGGTGGTGATCAGAGAATAAGAGGTGATCAAGGATATATTGGTGGGGATGGTGTTCCAAGGTTAAACGTGCTTGATCTGCAGAAGTTAATTAGAAGTATTCCAAAACCTGTTATCGCATTAGTTGCAGGCTATGCTATTGGAGGGGGGCATGTACTACATGTTGTGTGTGATTTAACAATTGCTGCAGATAATGCGATTTTCGGTCAAACTGGTCCTAAAGTAGGTAGTTTTGATGGCGGGTTTGGAGCGAGTTATTTAGCCAGATTGGTTGGACAGAAAAGGGCGAGGGAGATATGGTACCTTTGCCGTCAGTATAATGCCCAAGAGGCTTATGACATGGGTTTGGTAAATAAGGTTGTACCGATTGAGGAACTCGAGAAGGAAGGTGTTCAATGGTGCCAGGAGATCTTAGAGAAGTCACCCTTATCTTTGCGTTTATTAAAATCGGCATTTAATGCAGAATTAGACGGCCAGCAGGGGATACAAGAACTTGCAGGTAACGCAACATTATTATACTATATGAGTGAGGAAGCTCAGGAGGGGAAAAAGGCATATCTTGAGAAACGAAAACCTGACTTTAATAAATTTCCGAAACTTCCGTAGGGAAAACGGTGGAACATAGTTACTCAAAAGCAGAAATATGGATATTGGCTAGCCGTCCCAAAACCCTCTTTGCAGCTTTTGTGCCTATAATTGTTGGTTCCTCCTTAGCTTATGCTGAGGGACAACTTGATATTTTTATTGCTTTAATAACCCTTATCTGTACAACTTTATTACAAATTGGTACTAACTTTGCTAACGATTTATTCGACCATTTAAGAGGGGCGGATAATAAAAAGCGAATCGGGCCTTTGCGCGTAATGAATTCGGGTTTAGTAACGTCTAAACAAATGAAAAAAGCCTTGGTACTCGTGTTTGCTGCAGCATTTATTTTTGGTTTGGTATTAGTCGACAGAGGGGGAATTCTAATACTTGTTATTGGGCTAATATCGATTGCAGCTGCGATAGCATACACTGCCGGACCTTTCCCACTTGCCTATAATGGATTAGGAGATATCGCTTCTTTCTTATTTTTCGGGGTAATAGGTACCGTTGGAACTTATTATTTACAAACAGGTTCTGTTACCTCCTCAGCTTTACTTGCTGCAATTCCAGTTGGCGCGCTTGTTACCAATATTATTGTTGTCAATAATTACAGAGATGTTGAACAAGATCGAATTGCGGGTAAGAACACTTTAGCCGTTAAACTTGGTGAGACTTTTTCAAGATATGAATATATTATTTTAATAACTTGTTCATTTATTGTCCCATTAATAATGTATTTGTATTATGATTTTTCTGAATGGTTATTTTTACCATATCTTACTTTTCCTATTGCTTATAAATTAATCGTGATGATGTATAATTATACTGGACCGCAACTGAACAAGACTCTTGAATTGACTGCAAAATTTTCTGCTCTTTATGGATTACTATTTGCATTAGGTTTTATTCTTTAGCTATACGGGGATAAAGAAAATCAACGTTAAAGAACGAATTATGTATTTTGATTTTCTTAAACAAAACGCCAGAATCTATCCTTATTCCGCTGCTTTTTACATTCATAGAAAAGAAGTTTCAAATGTATTTGCAAAACTATCAGAATCGATAAATGAACAATTTCTAAAACTTGATTATTTAACTTTTTTGAATTTAGTAAATGGAGTTTGTCTTTATCTAAAAAAAGAAATACTAAGCGAGAAAGGATATGTTGGGATTGCTACTAGGAATAATATTGAGAGCATTGTTGCATTATATGCGCTCTGGGGTACAGGGCGAATCCCGGTTTTATTAAACCCGAGATCAAGCAGCCAAGAAATTGAAAGAATAAAAGAGATCGTGGGAGAAATTAAAGTTTTTAATCCGGATGAGATAGAATCCATTATTAACGAAGTGATCAACAGACGTAAGCAAAGGGAACTCAATGTAAGAAGCAGTATAGGCGCTGAGGAAATATCAACCGTGATACCAACCTCAGGCACTAGTGGTAAAGTTAAGTTGGTGGGTATGAGTTTTAAGAGTTATCAAGAAAGCTTTCTCAATTCAAAAAGTCAAATGAACTACAGTGTTAAGGACATTTGGTGGTTATCTATACCACTTTATCATTCAGGTGGATTGTCAATACTGCTTAGGGGATTATTTAGCGGTGGTTCAGTCATAATTGCAGAAAGTAAAACAGTTTTACAAGATCCAGAACATGTTTTCAATAAAGTAAGCCCGAGTAAGTTATCACTTGTGCAAACCCAAATAAAAAGATTGAAAGAAATAGGATTTAATGGTATAAAACGAGGGACAATCATATTGGCCGGTGGAGGTCCAATAGATTCTACGCTAATGAAAGCTGCAATTGACAAAGGGATTGAGATTATAAAAGTATATGGGGCTACTGAAACGGCTTCATTTGTTACCGGTTTAGTTCCCAATGACTTTTATGGTCATGAGGAATCTGCCGGAAAAGTAATGGAAAATGTTATTATTCACATTCTTGATGAAAAAAGGGAAGTTTTACCTTCCGGAAAAACCGGGGAGGTTGCCATTAAGTCAAAGACCATTTTCAAGGGTTATATTAATGACCGGTTGGAAACTGAAAGGCGTTTTTGGGGAGACTATTATTTAACAGGTGACATTGGATATCTGGATGACAAAGGATTCCTTTATATTTTGGGCAGGAAGGATTCAATGATTATTTCGGGAGGTGAAAAAATCTCTCCGGAAGAAGTTGAAAAAGCAATCCTATTATTCCCCGGTATTAGAGAATGTGCGGTTTTTGGAGTAAAAAGCAAGGAATGGGGAGAAGAAGTAAGAGCCGCATATATTTCAGCAACAGAGTTAGTGGAGGATGATATTAAAGAATTCCTTACAAAATCGATATCCGCCTACAAAATTCCAAAAAAGTTTATTAGAGTATCCGAATTACCCAAAACAAGTTTGGGCAAAGTTAAACGAGATGAGTTGGTTGCTCTCACACATACGATCAACTAGAAAAAAAATAAAGTGCAATTTTGTATTCACACTCAAGCTGATTAAAGCATACAAATAATGTTCCAATTGTTAAATTAATGCGTTTTTCATGGAATCTTGAGTAACTTTATATTACCTGTAAGTCCCAACCTTATCCTTCGATTTTGAACAAAAAAGGATGTTTTATTCATTATTTGAACAGAAAGAATAGCAATTGAAATGTACTATTATTGTGAGTATTTAAATTATTCAGGTGATTTCAGTATGTCATATCCTAGTAGACACAAAAACCAAGTCCCCTAATTAGCTGAAGTGAAAAAATGCAAATTTTGAGCAATACTTAGCTTAAAATAGGCAGTTTTGAGGCTAATTAAGCAAATTTTAATTCAAATTGCCAAATCGTTATAACGATCACTGAATGAGAGCAGAAGCCGACCAGAAGGGAAGGGTATATCAGAGGATGCACTTAAGTCACCGTCCATGACCAGAAATTTGAGAATTTTTTTTGCAATTTTGAAAGAGAGTACTACCAAATCAAGACTCAAAATGTGAGGAAAATTTTTGATTTTGCTTGGTTTGGTTGGAAACTTTCCATAATTTAACAATTCAATTTAAATTATATAGAGGAAATAATATGAAGCGAACAATTGTATCGATGCCGGGTGACGGAATAGGCAAAACAGTATTACCTGAGGCAAAACGAGTGCTTAATGCGGCAGGATTTGAAGCTGATTATGTGCATGCAGATATTGGTTGGGATTTTTGGTGCTCGGAAGGTAATGCACTTCCGCAAAGAACAATAGACCTGTTAAAGGAACATAAAATAGGATTATTTGGGGCAATTACATCTAAACCGAAAGATGCTGCCGACAAAGAATTAAATCCGGAATTACAAGGAAAGGGATACGTTTATTTTTCACCCATTGTTGGGTTAAGACAGCTTTTTGATTTAGATATATGCATCAGACCATGCAGGTCGTTCAAAGGAAATCCTTTAAATTTTATAAGAAGAACAAACGATGGTGCTTTTGAAGAACCTCTTGTTGACAGCGTGATATTCAGACAGAATACAGAAGGACTATATGCAGGAGTTGAGTGGACTAATCCTCCTAAAACCGTAAGGGACGCTTTCGAAACTCATCCCAAGATGAAAGCTTTCAAGCATGTACCAAGTGAAGATATGGCAATTTCAACAAGAATTATGTCACGAAATGCTTGCAGAAGAATTCTGAGAGCTGCTTTTGAGTATGCCAAAAAGTTTGGGTACTCTAATGTTACTGTCTGTGAAAAACCAAATGTACTCAGGGAAACATCAGGTATGATGTTTAAGGAAGCTAAAATGGTTGCAAAAGAATATCCCGGAATTGCTCTGTGGGATACAAATATTGATGCTCAAATGATGTGGTTAACAAAGAATCCCGAAACATACGGTGTATTGGTTGCTGAAAATATGTTCGGTGATATTATTAGCGATGCTTTTGCTGGTTTGGTTGGCGGACTTGGTTTTGCCTGCAGTGCAAATCTTGGAGAAGAAGTCTCAGTATTTGAACCGACCCATGGTTCTGCCCCTAAATATCAAGAACTGAATCCATCCATTGTTAATCCGATTGCAATGATATTGAGTGCTTGTATGATGCTGGATCATATTGGCGAGAAAGAAAAATCGGATAAAATCCGAAGTGCAATTGCAAAGGTAATTGAAGATGGAAAAGTTAAGACCTATGATATGCTCAAACTAAAGGGTGGACCGGATGTATTTAAACTTGGTGCCTGCACAACTCAACAAATGACAGATGAAATTATAAGAAACCTTTAAGGAGTAAAAATGAGAGAAAAAGTATTAGAAATATGGCCTGAAATCAATTGGATCAAGAATGAAGAATTAAGAGAAAAAACACTTCATTGCTGGATATATGCAATCGAAAATAGTGTACTCAATATAGAAGATCTTGATGTGATACCTTTCTCGCTTTTACTTAAAGACTGCAAAATATCTTTTATGAATCATAAAAGGACTTGCGTTCAGTTGGCTGTTGAAATGGCAGAAAGAATGCTCAAAAACTTTAAGGATGAAATAAAGATTGATATGGATTACCTTATTTCGGGAGCAATTTTAATTGATGTTGGTAAACTTCTTGAATATGAAATTGTGGATGGCAAACTCAAAACAAGTAATGCCGGAAAACTAATACGACATCCATTCAGCGGTCTTGCTATTGCAGATAGATATGGCTTGCCAGCAGAAGTACAACATATCATAGCCACTCATTCTAAGGAGGGGGATCTTGGAGCAAGAACTGTTGAATCAATAGTAGTACACCATGCTGATTTTGTAAGTTTTGATCCATTTAAAGCTTAGTGATAATAATCCGAAAAATTGTTAGGAGAGAAAATGTCGCAAACACTCATTGAGAAAATAGCACAAAAATATGCATACGGTTTAAGTAAAGGGCATGAAGTACTTAGCGGGGACTATTTATCGATTCAGCCTGCATATATTATGACTCATGATAATACAGGGGCCATAATACCAAAATTTAAATCTATAGGGGCTACTAAACTACATAATCCAAGGCAAGTAGTTCATACTTTAGACCACAATGTTCAAGACACTTCAGATAAGAATTTAGAAAAATATAAAAAAATAGAGGAGTTCTCGAAAAACATGGGGGCTGATTTCTATCCAGCAGGACGCGGCATAGGTCATCAGATTATGTGCGAAGAAGGTTATGCATTCCCGGGGACTATGGTGGTTGCCTCTGATAGCCACTCGAATATGTACGGGGGCTTGGGTTGTCTTGGAACACCTATTGTCAGAACTGACGCGGCGGCGATATGGGCGACCGGAAGAACCTGGTGGCAAGTACCTCCTATCGCTAAAGTGGAGTTAAAAGGGAAATTAGCCCCCCACACAACAGGAAAGGATGTAATCATAGCTCTTTGTGGTTTTTTTAATAAAGATGAGGTCCTTAATCATGCAATTGAATTTACAGGAGAAGGTGTTGAAGCGCTTGAGATAAATGAAAGACTGGCAATAGCCAATATGACCACTGAGTGGGGTGCTTTGGCTGGGGTTTTTACGATTGATGCCAAGACGATAGATTGGTTAAGGAAACGGGAGGAATTCATTAGTGTTCGAGGTCTTGAAGGTGTAAACTCTGATGACGATGGAAGGGGAGAACACCCTAGAATCAACAAGCAAAGAATCGACCAACTTGAAAGTAATATACTCAAAGCTGATGAAAATGCTTTCTATGCAAAAGAAATCTTATTTGATATTTCAACCGTTGAACCATTTGTATCAGGTCCAAATACGGTCAAGATAATGACTTCTGTTAGTGAGATTAAGAAAAAAAAGGTTAAGATCAATAAAGCTTATTTGGTTTCATGTGTAAATAGCAGAGTAAGTGATTTATCCGAAGCCGCAAAAATTATAAAGGGGAAAAAAGTAGCCGAAGGAGTTGATTTTTACATTGCGGCAGCATCGAGTGAAGTCGAAGAGGAAAGTCGAAAAAAAGGTGACTGGAACACATTGTTGGAAGCAGGTGCCAAGCCTTTGCCACCGGGATGCGGGCCATGTATTGGATTAGGAACCGGGCTTTTAGAAGATGGTGAAGTTGGTATCTCAGCAACAAATAGAAATTTCAAAGGACGAATGGGCTCACCGAATGCCAAGGCATATCTTGCATCTCCTGCTGTGGTAGCTGCATCTGCAATATCCGGATACATTGATTATGAATCCGCTGAGACACTTCCCGAAGTTAAGGGTAGTATTAAGGTCAACACCAAACCATCAGGTAAAAAAACGGAAGTGAAAATACTTGGAGGTTTCCAACCGAAAGTAAAAGCTGAGGTTGTTTTCTGTCATCAGGATAACCTGAATACTGATGGAATATATCCAGGTAAATACACTTATATTGATGATTTTACAAAAGAACAACAAGCAGAAGTGGTAATGGAAAACTATGATCCCCAATTCAAGGAAATTGCAAATGATGGGGATGTTTTAGCAGGTGGTTTTAATTTTGGTACCGGTAGTTCCAGAGAGCAAGCAGCAACAGCCTTAAAGTATAAAGGAATTAGACTGGTTATAGCAGGTTCATTTAATGAAACTTATAAGCGTAACGCTTTAAATAATGGATTTCTATTAATTGAGAGTCCTGAGCTAATCAAAGACTTAAAACAAAAGTATGGATCTGATAAATTAACAGTTAAAACCAGTGAAATTATTGATATCAACTTTGTAAATTCGCAAATGGTTTTTATGGGAAAAATGTATGAGATTGATCCAATTGGAGAGGCGGCACAGGAACTGTTATTAGTTGAAGGGCTGGAGAATTGGGTAAAGAACAGGATTAAATAAAAAATTTCAATATGAGGAAAGTTATGGAAAAATCAATTTCAAGAATAATTTCTGAATTTGCGGTAAACCTAAAATATAATGATCTACCGGAAAATGTAGTATATGAAGTTAAGAGATATTTATATGACTCAATAGGTTGTGCATATGGTGCAATGGGAACGAAGGATGTAAATATACTAAGGGATATTTATATGGATGCTGGAGGTAATCCTGAATCTACTATAATAGGTTTCGGGGATAAACTTCCGGCAATAAGCACTTCGTTAGTAAACTCACTTATGATAAGAGCTTTGGATTTTAATGATATATACTGGAAAGAAGATCCCTCACATCCCTCGGACATCATACCTGCGGCCTTGTCTATAGGAGAAAAAGTTAATGCAAAAATGGAAGATATTATAACTGCAATTGTGCTTGCCTATGAGTTTGAGCAAAGACTATGCGAGTATGCAGTGCCCGGAATCAGGGAAAGAAGATGGCATCATGCGACTTTAACACAGTTTGTTTCACCAATCGTTGCAGGTAAGGTAATGGGTTTATCAGTTGATCAGATGGTTAATGCAATCGGTATTTCCGGTTCTCATAATCACACAATTGGCTGCCCTACAGCAGGAAAACTGACCATGATGAAAAATACTGTTGATCCAATGGCAACGCAGTCAGGTGTAATTGGAGCCTTAATGGCGGAGAAAGGATATAGCGGCACTGAGGCTGTTTTCGAAGGAAAAGAAGGTTTTATGGACTGCTTTGGTGGATGGGATGTTAAGAATCAGGAAGTTAAACCGGTATTAATGCAGGGCAGGGAAAGAACAGAAGAATGGAAGTGGGATTTGGATAAATTAATTGGAAATCTCGGAAAGAAATTTAAGATACTTGAATGCAGTATGAAAGCTTTTCCAACTGAAGCTTTGACTCACACTCATATTTCCGCCACATTGAAAGTAGTAACACAAAATAATATTCCGTATAGTGAAATTGATTCTGTGACGATTACAACGATTGCAAGAGCCTGTGATATTTTATTTGATCCACATAAATACAGACCTGAATCCCGGGAAACTGCAGACCACTCCTTACCATATTGTATAGCTGCTGCATTAGTTGATCATAAAATTACCACACAATCATTTTCTGAAGAAAAATTAAAAGATAAAAGGATCTGGGAAGTGATTGATAAAATAAAGGGTGAGGCATCCGAGGAATTTGAAAAGATGTTTCCCGCGAAGCAACCTTCAAAAGTTATAATTAAAATAAAAGACGGAAGAGAGTTTTCAGAGTATCTTGAATATCCCAAAGGTGATCCAAGAGAACCAATGACTATGGAAGATCTGGATAACAAATTTGAAGGATTAGCTTCAGAAAGACTAAGCCCTGAAAGAATGAAGGAAATAAAAGAAATGATATTAAACTGTGAAAAAATGAATGTCAGAGATTTTATGAATAAATTAAAAGTTTAGAAGTGACAAAAATGAAAAATCCAAAAATAATTGCTAGTTCAGGTCAAAGGGGCGATAAAGTGCGTTCCGACTGCTTCTGCCAAATAGAGACTAACTATTCCGAAGGAAATGAAATTCTTATAAAAAGTAAGGTTGAAGTCATGTATGGTAAGTCCATACATAAACTAGCCTCAGATATTATAGAGTATTTCGGGATTAAAAACTCAAAAATATTAATTGAAGATTCCGGAGCTCTACCTTTTATAATTGCAGCTAGAATTGAATGTGCAATTAATAGAGCCGGACTAGGCAATGGAAAAGAATATCTTTTACCAATAAACAAAAAGAACACGTACGCAACTGCAATTGACAGAGGTAGAAGAAGCCGGCTTTACTTACCCGGAAATGAGCCAAAGTTTTTTATAAATGCAGGTTTGCATTCCCCGGATGGAATTATTTTAGATCTTGAGGATAGTGTTGCTCCAAGTGAAAAAGATGCAGCGCAATTAATAGTAAGAAACGCATTGAGATCTGTTGATTTTTTTGGTGCAGAAAGAATGGTCAGGATTAATCAGTTTCCCAGAGGGCTAGAAGATTTAAAGTATATTGTTCCACATAATGTGAATGTTATTTTACTGCCAAAGGCTGAAAGTGCTGATTCAATTAAAACAATGGAGGAAGAAGTTGAAAAATTGAAAAAACAACATGAAGTTAAAAATGAAATTTACTTTATGCCTATTCTAGAAAGCGCACAGGGGATTATCAATGCATTCGAAATAGCAAAGGCTTCCAAGAAAAACTGTGCATTAGCAATAGGATTGGAAGATTATACTGCTGATATTGGTACCCAGAGAACAGCGGAAGGTAGAGAGAGTTATTTTGCAAGAACGATGCTGGTCAATGCAGCAAAGGCCGCAGGTATTCAAGCGATTGATACTGTTTTTTCTGATGTGAATGATATGGAGGGGTTAAGAATATCAGTACTAGAAGCCAAATCAATTGGATTTGAAGGAAAGGGATGTATTCATCCAAGACAGATTAAAGTGATACATGAGGCATTTGTTCCAACATTTGATGAAATTGAGAAAGCAAAAAAAATAGTGACTGCTTTTGACGATGCAAAGAAAAAAGGTCTAGGTGTGATCGCTTTAGGAAGTAAAATGATAGATGCACCTGTAGTCAAAAGAGCACAAAATACGATCAAATTAGCAATTGAGAACAAACTAATTCCGAAAAACTGGAATAAAAATTAGAAGAATGAAATTATGAAAATGATAAAAAATGCAGCAGGAAGGTTAGTCCCGGATAAAATTAACGGAGAAAAGCAAATACCTTTTGCAGGTGTAAACAAATATCGTCCATCAGGATATAAAGCAAAGCTACCGGTAAGAAGTTGTGTAGATTACCCAATGGACGGAAATAAAGTGGTGAAGTCATTAAAGGATGCTTTAATTAAATCAGGAATTAAGGACGGAATGACAATATCAACTCATCATCACTTAAGGAACGGGGATGTTCTGACAAATACACTTTTTGATACGTTAAAAGAACTTGGTGTAAAGAATATAAGATGGTTCCCGAGCGCATCTTTCCCATGTCATCAGCACCTTATAAAGTATCTTGAAGACGGAACAATACATCACATCGAAGGAAGCATGAATGGTCCGTTAGGAAAGTTTACATCAATGGGGAAGATGAAAGGTGTGGGCGTTTTGAGATCACATGGTGGCAGATATCAGTCTGTTCAAGATGGGGAAGTCCATATTGATATCGCAGTGATTGCTTCACCAACGGCTGATCCATTTGGAAATGCAAACGGAGTTACAGGAAAAAGCGCTTGCGGATTAATAGGTTTTGCATTAGCAGATTCTGAGTACGCCGATAAAGTTATAGTAGTTACAGATAATCTAGTTCCGTTCCCGTGTTTACCCTGGCAGATACAAGGGAATAATGTAGACTTTGTAGTAGAGGTTGCGAGTCTAGGTGATCCTTCAAAAATAGTTTCTGGTACAACAGAAGTTACAAAGTCACCAGACAGGTTATTGATTGCTGAGTATGTTGCACAATTCATTGATGAAGCAGGAATCATGAAAGAAGGGTTCTCATTTCAAGCGGGAAGTGGAGGTACTAATCTTGCATTTGTTCTCTATTTAAAAGAGCGAATGAAAGCTAAAGGGGTTAAAGCCAGATTTGTTAGAGGCGGGAGCACGAAATACTTGGTTGAATTGCTTGAGGAAGGATTAACGGATTACATTTTAGATGGACAGACATTTGATCTTGAAGGTGTAAGGAGCATGAGAGAAAATCCAAATCATGTGAATACCAGTCCCTTCACAAGCTATAATTTTCATGGAAAGGGTAATTTTGCATCAATTATAGATACAGCTGTTCTTGGAGCGACTGAAGTTGATATTAACTTTAATGCAAACGTTGTAAGTCATTCAGATGGTTATCTATTACACGGAATAGGTGGTTGGCAGAACTGTTTGTATTCAAAATGTACAATATTGGCAATCCCATCTTTCAGAGATCGAATACCAGTTATTGTTGATGAAGTAACGACGCTTTGCGGACCAGGAGAACTGATAGATGTGATAATTACGGAGAGAGGGATTGCGATTAATCCTTTAAGGAAAGATTTAATTAAAGCTATGAAGGGAAGCTTGCTGCCGATCAAAACAATTACACAACTAAGAGACGAAGTATTTGCAATTTGCGGAGGTGTTCCAATGAAGCCTAAAACCGATCGGAAACAAGTAGTAGCAGTTGTGAAATGGGTAGATGGGACTATACTTGATTCCGTATTTAAGGTTGTTACTTAGTCTTTTGTTTATTAAGTCCGCCTCCATTTGTAGTAATCCAGTATTGTCCATTATTATCAAGGATGATATCTGTAACATTATTAGAGGATAAGTAGCTGTTTGTTCGGGTAAAATTAGTGGTTAATGTATAATTGTATATTTTAAAAAGACCTTCATTACTACAAATCCATTTGAAGTTATGCTTGTCAACATATACTTGATTGTGACTAACTGAAGGACTACCCCAGTAGAGTTTTCTACATGTACTGATTGTAAGTACAGAAATACCCGCCTGCATACCTTGTTCGGGTGTATGCGTAATCCAGACTTCATCACCAAAAAGGTCAGCAGCACTTGTCCTGTTTGTTGGAAGGCAGGATGTAGAGTCTTCAAATACCTCTGTGAAAAAAGGTTCATTGAAAGTTACTACACCGCTTACATCTGAAACTAGCCAGAAAGTGTTGGAATTATCAATTACAATATCCCGCACGTGCAGCAAATTATAACCAGGCATTATAGTATCATAGAGAATCCAGGACTGTTCATCGAAACGCACTAAACCTGCGGGGGTACCTAGCCACTTCACATTGTATTTATCGATAATTATCGAATTAATTTGATTACTTGGGAGCCCAGAGTTTGAGTTTGTGAAAACTTTCCAATTGCCATTATCAAGTATCGCCAATCCCCCTGACGTACCAATCCATTTTCTATCATTATTATCAATTGTAATATCCAGGATTGTCTTATTGGGCAGAGGAGAATTAATAGTATTGTAATTAACAAAACCAATGTCATCATAAGCAATAAGACCTTTATCGGATGTCCCAATCCATTTTGTGTCCTTTGAGTCAATAGCAATGCATAATAATGATGTAGACTGAATTTCCGAATTGCTAGGTTGGAAGTCAACCCAGACTGAAGTGTCCCTAAGTTTATAAGATGCCGTTGAGGTATTTCCACTATAAACAGATACATTGAAGACAGCATCACGATGATTTTTCAATCTGTATCTAACTGAGTAAACACCAGGAACAACCTTGTAGATTTGGTGGACTGTGGTTTTACCGAGAGCAGAATCATTAATTAAAATTTCCGCACCTAAGGGGCTACTCGTAAAGAAAATATTACCATACATAGTAGGATTTGCCAGATAGTCAATGCTTACATTATTCACAGAACCCGGTGTTAATGAGACGGAAAAAAGTGTATCCCGGAAAAAAGGAAGTTTCAGTTTAATATTTAAGTCTTTATTCGAGATATACTTTACGGTATCAGGTGTTTTCTTTCCTGTATTTTTTCCATTAATAAAAATCTCAGCATCAGCAGGTAGCGAAGTTATAATTAACCTGGTGTCTATGGGAACTTCTTCTTCAGGTGTAACAGTAACATCCAAAATACATGAATTAATTAAAAATGGGGAAAAGAGTATGGTTATTAAGACGAAAAATTTATTATTAAACTTCAGTAAATTTACTCTCATATTTCTACTCTCCATAGTTGAAAGAATACCCCAATGAAGTAATATAAGTTGATATGAATTTCATTCTATAACGTGACTTACTGTAGGAAGCAAAAACTCCTTGTCCACCTACAATATTGGAGTAATCATTTTCATCTACGCTTATTGACAAATTATCCTTTTGTTGAGTCGATGAATAATAACGGGTTAAATTAATATCAAAACTAAGGACATCAACGTATAGAAACTCATTAACAAAATATGATTTTTTATTGGTATCATTTTCAGAAATTTCTTCCAACGTTCTTCTAAGAACAGATTTGTGGATCATAAGAGATGGAGAATAACCTGCGAGAGGGTAAATAGTCTTAACAGTGCCATCCGAAGGGATGTATCTAAGTGGAACAGTTTTCGTAAACATTTTATTAATCCCATTTACCGGTTTATAGTATGAGAAAATCAGTCGGGGTAGAAAATAGCCATTTGTTGAGGGGGCAGACCATAACACTCTTATATAGTCGTCACCTGTTTCGGCTATTCCTGACGTGCTCAGACTGGAGAAAGTAACGTTCGGTGGTGCTATTGATTTTGCCGAAAGCTTTTTCCCCCAAGGAAGAATAACTTCAACTTCCAAATCAGAGTTAGGATAGATTCGAAGATTATTGTGGTAATAAAAGTAAATATCTTCTTTGTATCTTGAAGTATCCGTGCGTAAAACTATTGTATCTCTGAAAATATAAACCGAATCATTGATCCAAACTCGGACATCTGCATTTCTAACCACAGGGTCCGTTGAAATAGTATAAGGATTAAAACCATTTGGCTGATAGCTGTGAGACACGTATAGTGCTTGAAAAGTTGTATCATTACGAAGTAAACAGTTCAGAATATAGGTATCTTTTTTTTCTGTAAATGGCTCGAAATTTTCCTCACAAGAGAAGAATACAAATGAGAGTATGAAAATAATGAAGATCAAAACTTGCTTTTTCATAGTTCTACCTTTAATGTTGCTGTTGGCAAGAAAGGGAGCATATTGACTCTTTCTCCTGAATCCCGCTTAAAGTAGAATATATTTTTGCGATCATAAACATTCAAAATACTGAAATCAATTGAAGCTTTAAGAAATCCATAGTGAAATTTTTTTGTTACACTGAAATCCAATCTGTGATAATATGGAAGTCTACCAAGATTTTTATCTCCCAACAAGAGGAAAGGTTTCCAGAATCCAGAGTTTAAGTAGGGTTCGAAAAGATTATTAATATAGTATTTATCATAATAACCAACGATTTGAGTGAAAGGAAGACCTGAAGCAAAAATCCAGATGGCATTAAATGTAAAATCAAAAGGTAGTGACCATTCGGCAGAGAGATTACCAGAATGTCTTGTATCATATTTCGGATAATAAGTTGTATTCCCTAACATCTTATATGCGTAGGTGAGGGCGTAAGATAGGCTCAGACTAACCGGTTGTGAAGAGTAGATAACTGAAACTTCAACACCTGAGGACTGACCATTTCCTGATAGCATATCAGGATCTGAATCTTCAACCTTATTTTTGTTTATTATTGCAAGGTTAAAAACCTTCTTGAGATAAGTCTCAAATTTCAAACTCAGATTTTCAGAAAAGAAGAAATCGAATCCTCCCACATAGTGAATAGACCTTGGAGGAGTCAAGTAATCCGGAACTATCATCCATGGTTCAAAAAGAGTAATAACTTCATCTTCATCTGAAATTGTTACCAGTTCTTGCTGATAAATTCCCCATGCAGCTTTCAAAGTCAATATTGGAATTGGGACATAGCTTAAACTTACTCTCGGTTCAAAGAAAAAACCACCATTTTGTGAAATACCGGATAAATTAAGTCTAGCACCCATATCAGCTCCAAAGTTATCAAATCTTAAGAATTTGTACTTTGCAAAGATGGAAAAATTTCCTCCGAATTTATCATAATCGGTTTTTGCTCCAATTGGATTAATGGTTAGCACTTTGGTGGATATCGCCTTAAAATGAAATCCGAGATCAAGTTGATCCCGATTATCCTGAACGTAACTAATATCCATTTTCAAAGAAAAATCGTTAAGATCATTTTTTCTAGGCTTAACGGTTGTTAGGTTCGGTATTATTTCGCCAGAATAGTTACTCATGGAAATTGACATTTCAGTAAAAACCGGAGCATCGTATATCTGCAACCAATTAAAACCTATTAAATTATTATCCCATGAAAAATCCTCCTTAAGATCGTCTTCAAATTCAATATTGTCTTTGCTCAAAAATCCGAACAATACAAATTTTCCATTATTAAGTATTTCCAGATTAGAGTAATTAATTTTGAATGATAAATCATAAAAATCAATAGGAATATTATCGTTTTTGAGGAATTTTTTTAAAATCTGAGTGGAATAAGATTTCCGTCCAGTAAGCATAAAAGATCCATTCGGAGTAGGTCCTTCAAGAAGTAGTTTCCCTGTCATATAACTTGAACTTGCTTTAAGACCATAACTGTTTTTATTCCCATCTTTACTGACGACTTTAAGTATAGAAGATAATCTTCCGAAATTCTCTGCAGAAAATCCGCCTTTAAAGAATTCCACACTATTAATCATTTCCGGATCAATAACACTGAAAAGGCCAAGAGCATGGAATGGATTATATACTGTTACACCATTAAGGAGCACAAGATTCTGGTCACTGCTGCCTCCTCTAACATAGTACCGTGATGAGATATCTGAAGTGGAGAGTACTCCGGGAAGATACTGGAGGGTTCTGAAAATATCAACTTCAACGCCTTTTGGAAGAAACTCCAGATTTCTAAGGGTAAGTTTTTGCATTCCTATATCGGTAGAATTTTTCCCCACGATGCGCTCTCCAATTTTTTCAATTGTTTGCAATTCGAGGTTGATAGGGATTAATGCTATATTAATCTGTAAAACTTTACCGTGAAGAATTTTAAAGGGAATTATTTTTGTTGCATATCCAACGTAAGAGCAAATTAAACTTAATTCACAATTAGCAGGAAGGCCATTTATGATGAAATAACCGTTTGCATCTGTAGATGCGCCCTTCTTTAATTCTTCGATATATACATTGCTGTAAGGCAGAGCTTCAGCGGTTGTTGAATCAGTCACAAAACCCCTTAAGTTTCCCGTGGTCTGTGCTGAACAAATTTCACAAAAAGTAATTATTAGAGTAATGAAATTGAATAATCGTCGAAACATTTAAGTTTAAAAAAGTCAGAAAAAATTGAGTATAAATATATAATAATTGTAGTTATTTTTAACAATAAAATTTTTCGTATTTTGTAACCAGTTAAACAATAATTTTGAGATGAATGATTAGACAGATTATACCGGTTTTAGTAATAATTGTTTATGTTACTTTAAACTTTGCACAAGAGCGCGAAATCAAGAAGACATACTATCCGCATGGAAGTATAAAAACAAAGGGTGAATATATCAACGGCAAACTTGAGGGAATATATTACGAATATTATCCCAATGGTAAAATATGGAAGGAATGGAATTTCGTAAATGGGAAAGAAGATGGAATATCCAAATGGTACTTTGAGGATGGACTATTAAGTATTGAGTGGAATTACCGGAATGGAATTCGTTCCGGGCTTTCTAAGTGGTATTACGAGACAGGCGAATTGTGGGCAGAACAATACTACTCGTTCGGCAATCTGGAAGGAATAACTTATACTTACTATAAAACGGGTGAAAAGCAAGGAGAATGGAACTATAGGGAAGGAAGATTAGACGCTATTTCGAGAACATTTTATCAAACCGGTGAACTAGAAGTAGAAAGGAATTTTGACAGGGGAGTATTACAGGGAAAGTCAAAGGTATATCATAAAAACGGTTATGTAGCATTAGTTGCAAACTATGTTAATGATAAACTTGAAGGAGAGTTATTAATTTATGATGCCTCGAATTTTGTAAGGGTTAAAGATACATACAAAAATGATCAATTATTAGACAGAATCAGATATGATATTCTTGGTAAATATGAGTCTAGTGAAAGGTTTGAGAGAAATTACTTTAAGAATGGCGTGTTAAAGGATGAAGTCTTGTTTAAAGAGGGAGTTAAAGAAGGGTTAATGAAAATTATGTATGTAAGTGGATTCTTGAATGAAGAACTTATCTATAAGGGAGATGTTCTAGAGGGGAGAGTGCAATCTTTTTTTGAGGGGGGTATTGTCCAAAATGAGATTGAATATTTTAAGGGTAAGAAAAAGGGCATAGAGAGCACTTATTATGAAACAGGTGAATTAAAAAGTACGGCAATGTACCGTGATGATAAATTGAACGGAGTAAAAATTACCTATTACAAAAATGGTAATATTGAGTCATCTTCCAATTATGTGGACAATATTCTTACTGGGGAATTTAAAAAGTTTTATGAGAATGGGTTCCTTCAGTCAATATGCAAGTATATTGATGGTAAAAAAAACGGAGAGATGAACTGGTATTTTGAAAATGGAAAGAAACTCAAGATTGAGAGATATGTCAATGGAATTATCGAAGGTTGGGTAAAAGAATATTTCGAAGATGGGGAGACAGTAATGAAAGAGACCCTATATGTTAGTGGAAAGATGGAGAACAGCAAGGAATATGATAAAGAAGGAAATATAATCTGGCTTTATGGTTATGATTAAGTCGGAAAGGAGTTTAAAAAAATGAAGCATTTCAGTTTTATATTTATTGTTATTTTCGCTTTGGAAATTGTCCCTCAAGATGGAGAGATAAGGAATTATTATGAGAATAAAGTGCTGAAGGAAATCCTAAACTATTCAAATAGTCAGCTGTCTGGGGAGTGCTACTATTACACTAAAGATGGTATTTTATCAGAGAGAAAAGAATTTAAAAACAATATACTTGATGGATTATCAGTCTCGTTTTATTCAAGTGGTGTGCTTAAAGAAAAGTATCGATGGGCAAAGGGAATCCTACAGGGAAATTATTCAAGATATTATGAATCAGGGATCTTATCCGAAATTGGGAATTATGAAAACGGATTACCAGATGGGGAAATGAAAACCTTATTTGAGAGTGGGAAACTCAGATCGAAAATCAATCTTGTTCTCGGGAAAAGGGAAGGAGTAAATTACCGATACTATGAAAACGGTAATGTAGAAGCGGAATCCAATTTTATTAATGATGTTCAGCAAGGAACCACCAAATGGTTTTATGAAGATGGCACATTAAAGGGAGTATATAACTACAACTCTGGACATTTAGATGGAGAGATTAAGGAATTTTACGCTAGCGGAGAACTTGAAGTGATCAAAATATTTGAGGTTGGAAAAAGACAAGGGTTATTTACTTATTTTTATAAGAATGGTAAAATCAGTAAGACTGAAAATTATATCAATAGTTGGAAGGAGGGAAAAGTTAGAACATATTATGAAAATGGTGTTTTGTGGACTGAACATAATTACGTTAGTGATAAAATTGAAGGAGAGGCAAGAATTTACAGGGATGATTCTTCACTTTGGTATTTAGAAGAATTTCAAAAAGGAACGATAATAAGAAGTAAAGAATTTGATAAAAACGGGAATATGATTAAAGAACAAAAATTTTAATGGAATTAAGATGGAAAAAAGATTTAAGGTTGGATTAGTACAAATGAGCATGTCAAAAGAGACTGACATAAATAGAAATAAAGCCGTTAAACTAGTTGAGGAAGCTGCAGATAAGGGGGCAAATGTAATTTTACTTCCCGAATTATATTCCTCGCAATATTTTTGTCAGAAAGAAGATATAGAATTATTTAATCTTGCTGAGAAAATACCAGGAAAATCAACATCCATCTTTTGCGAAACCGCAAAGCGAACAAGTACTGTAATAATTGTACCTCTGTTTGAAAAAAGAACTGTGGGATTATATCATAATAGTCTGGTGGTTGTAAACAGCGATGGAGAGATTATCGGAGTTTACCGTAAGATGCATATACCGGATGATCCTTCATTTTATGAAAAGTTTTATTTTGCACCAGGTGACCTAGGGTTCAAAGTATTTGATACTGAGTTTGGTAAACTAGGGACTCTTATATGTTGGGATCAATGGTTTCCTGAAGGAGCAAGAATAACAACATTAATGGGGGCAATTGCACTTTTTTATCCCACCGCAATAGGATGGCACCCTTATGAAAAAGAGAAGTATGGTGAAACACAAAGGGAAGCATGGAAGACCGTGCAAAGAGGGCACGCTATTGCAAACGGATTGTACGTTTGTGTGTGCAATCGGACTGGTTTTGAAAAAACAGTTGAAACTCAGGGAGGTATAGAATTTTGGGGATCATCATTTATTACTGATCCGCAGGGAGTTATTATTGCAGAGGCCCCAATTAATAAAGAGGCAGTAATTGTTGCGGAAATTGATATTGATCATATTGAAGAAGTAAGGCGGAACTGGCCCTTCCTTCGAGACAGAAGAACAGATCATTATGGAGATATAGCTAAACTTTTTATTGATCAAAAATAATGGAAATATGATTACCAAAAGAATTCCAGCAGAGTGGGAAAAACATTCAGCGACATTAATTTCATTACCTCATAACAAAGAGGATTGGCCAGGAAAATTCCATCCTATTCCATGGGTTTACGTTGAAATTATCAAAAAGTTAACATCCGGGGAAAAAGTATTTGTTGTCGTTAAGGGAAAGCAAAACGAATACAGATTCAAGAAGATGCTTTCGAAATCAGGTGTTAATTTAAAGAGAGTTAAATTTTTAATATTTCCAACAAACAGAAGTTGGATGAGAGATACTGCTCCTTTCTTTGTAAAAGAGGACTTGGGGGAAGGAGAGTTAGTTAGTGCAGTAAAATTTAAGTTTAATGCATGGGCAAAATACTCCAATTGGAAAAAGGACGAAAGAATTCCAGAACTACTCACTTCCAGGCTTCAAGTTAAGATAAGCAAAGCTATATATCAATCCAAGGAAGTTGTTTTAGAAGGAGGTGCAATTGATAAAAATGGATGGGGAACTTTATTGACAACCGAAGAGTGTCTGATGGATCAGAATGTCCAGGTTAGAAATCCAGGATACAGTAAAAAAGATTACGAAGAAGTATTTCAACAGTTTTGTGGAATTAAAAAAATCATCTGGTTAAAAAAAGGTATTATTGGTGATGATACCCATGGTCATGTTGATGATGTAGCACGGTTTGTAAGTCGGAATAGTATCGTACTATGCAAAGAGACGAACTCAAAAGACGAGAACTATAAGTTACTCGAAGAAAACAAGGAGATAATAGAAGGTGAGGTAAATGAAGCAGGTGAGAAACTCCAGATAATATCACTACCTATGCCAGAACCAATTATATTTGAGGGGATGAGACTTCCTGCAAGTTATGCAAATTTTTACATTGGCAATAATGTTGTGCTTGTTCCCACATTTAATGATAGGAATGACAGAATAGCAATAGGTATTTTAGCCGAACTTTTTCCAAATAGAGAAGTGGTAGGGATTCACGCAGTTGATTTAATCTGGGGATTGGGGACTATACATTGTCTTTCACACGAAATTCCTGAATGAGGAGGTTGACAATTTATGTCGAAACTAAGAATTTACTTATTTATTTTTCTTTTTATAAGTGGTTATTGTTATGCACAGGTTAAACATGACTTGATTGAGCAGGTATTAAAGAATAATTCAAACAATTTCAGTGAAATAATCGAAAATCCAGATAAATTTAAGATTCAGATAATATATACACAAATAAACCGGGACGGAAATAATCTGCCAATGTTTCAAACATATAAATATAATGTAAACAAAGATAAATATTTTTACCCCGCAAGCACTGTAAAATTACCTGCAGCATTATTAGCACTTGAAAAATTAAAAGCTTTATCTTTTATAATTGACAGAAACACTCAATATTACATTGACTCTGATTATTATAATTCCAAAGATTCAACAGGAAAGATTTCACACAATTATTTTACACTTGCTAATGATGTAGCAAAAATATTTTTGGTAAGTGATAATGAAGCTTTTAATCATTTATATGAGTTTGCAGGACAAAAAGAGATAAATGAAGCTTTGTGGATAAAGCGATACAGTAATGTAAAACTTTTACATCGCTTAGCAAGAACTATGAGCAATGATCAAAACAGGTTGACTTATAATCTGATTTTTGAAAAAGAAGGAAGAGAACTGTTTTCCACGTCCAAAATGGTTAATGAAGTGCAGTACAAAAACTATTTAGATGGATTAAAACAGGGGAAAGGTTATTATCAAAATGGAGAGTTGATTAATGAGGAAATGGATTTTACTTTTAAGAATTACTTTTCAATTGAAGACCAGCATGAAATGCTAGTTGCTTTGATATTTCCAGAGAATGTTGCAGTAGAGAAGAGATTTAATATCAGAGAAGAGGACAGAGTATTTTTGTTAAAACACATGTCGATGTTTCCACGTGAAAGTGGGTTCAAAGAATATGCTGATGAAAAAAAATTCCCTGACAACTATGTGAAGTTTTTCTATCATAAAGATATGCGAGAAGAGAATTTAAGAATATTCAATAAGGTTGGTCTAGCATACGGGTATATGATTGACAATGCATATATCGTCGATTTCGATAAAGGAATTGAGTTTTTCTTATCAGCGGTAATTTATGTTAACGATGATGAAATATTTAATGACGACAAATATGAATATGATGAAAAGGGGGGACCTTTCCTAGAAAACCTTGGAAAAGCACTATACGAGTATGAAAAGATCCGGCCCAAAATGTATGTGCCGGATCTAAAAGCATTTAAGTTTAAATATTAATTCGTATCGCGGCTTAACAATCGGTATAATTCTATTTACAGAGCCAGTTCCTCAGGGGTAGCGTCTCTAATTTCGAGAAGTTCAATTTCGAAAAAAAGAGTTTCGCCGGCTAATGGATGATTAAAATCAAGAGTCACATCATCTCCGTTAATTTCTTTAATAGTAAATGGGAGTTTAACCCCGTCATTAGCATTTGCAACAAATTCATCCCCAATATTTAATTCAGAACCTTCGGGGAATTGATTTTTTTTGACAATCTGAAAAGCTGCTGCATCAATTTCGCCATAAGCATGTGATGGTTCGATAACCACAGATTTTTTTGAACCAATCAGCATTCCTTCCATTGCCACTTCTAAGCCCGGAATAACGTTATTCTTGCCTGATATAAACGTAAAAGGTTCATTCCCAACTGACGAATCTAAAATCTCGCCCGATGCATTCTTTAAAGTGAAATTAATTTTGACAAATTTATTATGCGGTATTGGCATTAATACTCCTGAAATTATTAATTTATTTAAAAATAAATATACTAAAAATAAACCTCAAAAGCATAAGTTTTTAATTGATTTACTGTAAAAGACGAATACCTGCGTGGGACAACTCATTCATGCTGAGAAATGATAAAAAAATTAATGTTTTTTCGTTCAATATTAGTAACTTTGTAATAATAATTCCTATTAATTATCATTTGAGGCAGTACGAATATGAGCATTTTAGTAGACAAAAAAACAAAATTAGTTGTCCAAGGAATAACCGGCAGTGAGGGCTCTTTCCATACCGGACAGATGGTTGAATATGGGACAAAAGTAGTAGCGGGAGTTACTCCTGGAAAAGGAGGGACCAAGTTTGAAGGGATACCCATATTTAATACAGTAGAAGAAGCGGTCAAAATAGCCAAGGCAAATACATCAGTTATATTTGTTCCACCTGCATTTGCCGCTGATGCAATTTTAGAAGCAGCTGAAGCCGGAATAGAAGTTATTATTTGTATAACGGAAGGTATTCCTGCAAACGATATGATAAAAGTTTATAATGTAATAAAGGATAAGAAAATTCGACTTATTGGCCCTAACTGTCCTGGCGTAATATCTCCTGGATTTGCAAAGGTTGGAATAATGCCTGGATTTATTCATAAAAAAGGAAAAATTGGAGTTGTCTCCCGAAGTGGGACTTTGACTTATGAGGCAGTAAAGCAATTGACAGATTTAAAAATCGGTCAATCCACATGTGTGGGTATTGGCGGGGATCCTGTAATTGGTTCCAAATTTATAGACATCATTAAATTGTTCAATGAGGATCCAGGAACTGAAGGAATCATTATGATTGGAGAAATTGGAGGGAGTGCAGAAGAGGAAGCTGCGGAGTATATAAGGGAGAACGTCAAAAAACCCGTAGTCGGTTTTATTGCCGGAAGAACGGCGCCTCCGGGACGAAGGATGGGGCATGCAGGGGCAATAATATCAGGAGGTAAAGGAACAGCAGACGAAAAGATGAAGGCAATGAAAAAAGCAGGAATTCAAGTTGTGAACAATCCAGCTGATATTGGGGAAACAATGTTGAAAGCACTTAATAAAAAGAAATAATATAATAAAAACAAGACATGGAGAAGAAAATTGGGTAATAAGACACTAGCAATAATAAAACCGGACGGTGTTAAAAAAAACGTAATCGGAGAGGTTATTAAAAAAATAACTGCAGCAGGTTTCAAAATAAAAGCTCTTAAGATGGTTAGACTCACCAAGGATTCCGCTTCCGGGTTTTATGAAGTACATAAAGAAAGAGGATTCTTTGCTGATCTTGTAGAATTCATGACTTCAGGACCCTGTGTACCAATTGCTTTGGAGAAAGAAAATGCAGTAGCAGATTTCCGAAAACTAATTGGGGCAACTGATCCTGCTGAGGCGGATGAAGGAACAATAAGAAAACTTTATGCTGAGAGCAAAGCATATAATATAATTCATGGTTCGGACTCAGATGAGAATGCAGCAATTGAAATTGCTCATTTTTTTTCAAGGAAAGAACTCTTAGAAAATTATACAGATTAAAATAAATGTCCCTTCTTAATGAGGGGACTTTAGCTTTATAAAGTAAGTAAAAAAATATGAAAATAATTGATTTATTTGTATTATTCCTGCTATTTAATGCAGTTTTATCAGGTCAGGGGAAGAGAGTTATTTCCGGTGCAGAAGTTTTATTGACAAAGGAAATGAAACTCATCGAAGGAAAAAGAATCGGGATTATTACGAACCACACTGCTATCCTACCAAATGACAAACATATTATTGATGAAATATTTAAGAATCCATCTGTAAATATTTTAACTTTATTCGGACCGGAACATGGCATTAGGGGAGATGCAGCTGCCGGAGAGCATATTTCCAGTTCGACAGACGAAAAAACGAAAATCCCGATTATTTCATTATATGGGGAGAGAAGAAAAGCGACAAAAGAAATGTTAAAGGATATAGACGTCCTTTTATTTGATATACAGGATGTAGGTGCCAGATTTTACACATATATTTCAACTTTGTTTTATGGTATTCAAGCAGCCGCAGAAAATGATATTGAAATAATTGTTCTCGACAGACCTAATCCAATCGGAGGATTAAAAGTTGACGGTCCGGTTTTGGATAAAGAACACATATCATTTGTTGGAATAGCACCATTGCCTATCATGCACGGAATGACAGTCGGGGAATTAGCAAAGTATTTTGTAGGTGAGAAACTTGTAGGTAACTTTAATAATGTGAAGCTGACTGTGGTTAAAATGGAAAATTGGACAAGAGATATGTACTTCGACGAATGCCAACTACCATGGCTAAGTCCATCGCCAAATATACCGAGTCTCAATACCGCTGTAGTCTATCCCGGTACCTGCCTTATAGAAGCAACAAATGTTTCAGAAGGGAGGGGGACTTATAATCCATTTCTTACAATTGGAGCACCATTCATCAATTCAGACGAGCTAATTCATGAGCTAAGTAAGTATGTAATAGAAGGAATCTCAATAAAGAAGGTAGAGTTTATTCCCGATAGCATCCCATCAATGGTGAATAATCCAAAGCAAAGAGGGAAACTGTGCAAAGGAATAAAGATTGAGGTTACCGACAGGGAGAAATTTGAACCTGTGAAGTTTGGTTTTATTCTTTTACATTCATTAAAAAAACTGTTCAAAGAATTTGAAATAAGAGAAAAAAGCTATTACAGACTTGGTGGTAAGACATCAGGATACAAACAGCTAATTAGTCTGGTACATCCAGAAGAGATATTTAAAAGCTGGGAGGAACAATTAAATGAGTTTTTAGAAATCAGAAAAAAATATCTATTATATTAAGAGGAAGATAATGAAGAAAATAGTTGTTTTGCTCTCGTTATTGACGATAGCATTTATTGGATGTGGTGATAAAGAAACAAGTCCAGAAACTGAAGTAAAAAACTATTCGTTAAAGGCTGATACTTCCAGTCTCAAAACAGAAAAACTTTCTGCCGAGGAGGTAAAAGATGTTCAACTTGCATACAATCTAAAAAAAGGAGAAAAATTTACTTACAGGTTTAGTTCACTATCTTCAGAAGAGGCAATTGTTAAAGGACCTTCTGTAATGAGTCAATCAATTTCAGAAGAGAGAACTTACATTATCGAAATGGAAGTAAAGGATATTGAGAGCGATAAAACACTTGATGTGTCATTTTATATTAAGTCAATTAAAGTAGAAGCTTTTATTGATGGTCAAAAGATTTCATACGTATCCGGTAATAAAATTGATTCGACAGATGCAAAGAAGTTTGCTGAATACGAAGGGCTTTCAAATAATTCTTTTGGAGCGAGACTTAAAAATAATGGTGATATTCTAGAGCTTTACAAGTTAGACAAGATTGTCAATAAAATGCTTGAGGTTACAGGGTTAACTGATTCCATTTCAGCAACTGAGAAAGAACAAATTAAACAGCAGTTGGATATGGGGTCATTAAGACTTATTGTGTCACAGATTTTCCGTAAATTTGAAACTGGTAAAATATCCTTAAATTCAGAATGGGCAACACCTCAACCAACGGTTGATCTCCAAATACTTACGCTGGATAACACTTATAAATTTAAAATTGATTCATTTGAAAAGTTGGATGATGATATTCTTGCGGTAATTGGAGCAGGGGTTGAGAGCAAATTTAAAATTAGTCCTGATGCAAAAAAAGCAGGCTACAATGTAAAAGAACCTAAATTTCTTGCCCATGGGAAAATTTATTACAATGTTACAAGGAATCTAATTCAAAAATCAGTTTCTCAAATTGACTTTGATTTTACGATGACCGGTCCGGTTCCAACACAAAACGGAACTGTACAGTTAAGCAGGTATCAGAAGAAATCCACCAGAAACACGGTAGAGCTTTTAGATTAGTACTTATTGAAAGAAGAGATAAGGAGTTTAATTATGAAGAAAGAAAAAGGGAAAATTAAAAAGATAGCCATTAATACCGGTGGAGGTGATGCTCCGGGATTAAATGCAGTGATTCATGCAGTAGTAATAAGCGCTTTAAATCGTAGTTGGGAATGCGTGGGTATTCGAGATGGATATAACGGTTTGTTTCTTCCGGAAAACTATCCTAAAGGGGGCTTGATTGAATTAACAAGAGAAAAAGTTGAAAATATTACATCACTTGGCGGAACTATTTTAGGAACTACCAACAGGGGAAATCCGTTTAAATATCCAATGAAATCCGTCAATGGTCAAATAGTTGAGATTGACCGGTCAGATGAAATAATGACTGCATTTAAGCGAAACCAAATTGATGCATTAGTGGCAATCGGGGGTGATGGTTCACTTTCAATGGCAAATAATTTTGCTCAAAAGGGTTTACGGGTTGTAGGAGTTCCCAAAACAATTGATAATGACCTGGATGAGACTGTAGCGACATTCGGTTTTGATACAGCAATTTCTTTTGCTACAAATTGTATCGACAGATTGCATCCAACCGCACAAGCACACAGCCGAGTAATGGTTGTTGAAGTCATGGGGAGGTATGCGGGATGGATTGCATTGGAATGCGGAATAGCAAGTTCAGCCGATGTAATCTTGATACCTGAAATTCCATACGATATTAAGAAAGTTGCCGAGTTTCTTACTGAAGTCACTTTTAAAAAACAGAATTATGCGATAGTTGTAGTAGCAGAAGGAGCCAAGCCTAAAGGTGGTGATGTTTCGGTTGTCGAAAAAGAAATGGGGAAAGCCGAAAGACTTGGAGGAATCAGTGATATAGTTGCACATCAATTGCAGAAATTAGTTGAAAAAGAGACAAGATCCACGGTTCTTGGTCATTTGTTAAGAGGAGGATCTCCAACAACATTTGACAGATTGCTTTCACTTAGATTTGGTGCGGCTGCAGTTCGTGCACTTGAAGAAGGACAGAGTGGGATTATGGTTGCTTTGGACCCACCAACTGTAAATTATGTGCCTCTTGAAAAAGTTACAAACAGAATGAAAGTAGTACCTACTGAGTGTGATATAATGTGGACAGCAAGAGATTTGGGTATTTGTTTTGGTGATTAACAAAACGTATTAAAGGGCGTTAAAAAATAAAAAATGAGCAGCACCAACGAGAGAACCGATTTAGAATTCTCAGGACTTACTTCGCAAGAAGTATTAAAGAGCCGTGAATTACATGGTACAAATGTTATCACTCCTCCTCCCCAGAAGAGCCTACTTAAACTATTCTTTGAAAAACTTGATGATCCGATCATTAAGATTCTTATAGTCGCGACAGTAATATCGTTTGCCGTAGGATTGTTTGACGGTCACTATGTTGAATCAGTAGGTATTTTTACAGCAATACTTCTTGCTACGGTTATCTCTTTTATTAACGAAGTGCGTGCAAAGAAAGAATTCGATATACTCAATAAAACCAGAGATGAGGAGCCGGTAAAAGTTATCCGTGACGGGAAGTATCTTAGCACCGAGAAAATGGACATTGTAGTGGGGGATTTTGTAATACTTGAAGTTGGTGAGGAGATACCTGCAGACGGAATTCTAAAAAAAGCAGTATCTCTACAGATTAATGAATCCAGTTTGACCGGTGAAAGTGTGCCGGTTTCAAAGTTTACTAAAGAGGATGCTGAAAAAATTCAACCAAAGCATTCAACTTATGAAGCCTATGAAGTTAAGCGAGGCACTTTTGTTACGGATGGCAACGGGATAATAAAAATTTCCGCAGTGGGGGATAATACAGATATCGGAAAAACGGCCAGAGCCGCTGCTGAAGAGACTGGAAGAAAGACTCCTTTAACCATTCAACTTGAGAAATTAAGCAAGTTAATCGGTTCAGTGGGTTTTTCGATGGCAGTGATTACTTTTATAATTTTAATTTCCCGATCACTATTAGCGAATGAACTGATACTTAATTATACGCAAAAATATTCATTAACTGTTTTAGGAATCTCAGCGATTATACTAACGTGGAAAGTTTGGTTGCCTTTCATATATGATTTGCTTGAAGTACTGAAATTAAAACAAGAAAGACCTCAATTTCTTGAGAAAAACGGATTTATGCATTGGGGGATATCGATAATTGTGTCCGCATTCTTTGCAATTCTTGCCATGTGGGGTGGAGTTGAAACCGGATTAATTGAGAGTGACTACAATAGTTGGTTAACAGTACAAATTTTAGAAAAAGTATTGTCGTTCTTCATGATATCAGTGACTATGATCGTTGTGGCTATACCTGAAGGACTTGCTATGGCTGTAACTCTTAGTCTTGCGTATAGTGTAAGGAAGATGACTAAACTGAATAATCTGGTCAGAAGGATGCATGCAGTTGAAACAATAAGTGCTGCAACAGTGATATGTTCAGATAAAACCGGGACACTAACAAAGAACGAAATGAGAGTGAAAGACAATCACTTTCCCTCACTAATAGAAAATCCGATTGATGATTATACGGAGCATCCCGAAAAGCATTTTGTAGTAGAAGCAATTACGGGTAACTCAACGGCAAATTTATCTGACGACATATACAAAAAAGAGAGGGTACTGGGGAATCCAACTGAGGGGGCATTATTACTTTGGTTGGAGAAGCACAGCGTGAATTACCATCAACCGAGAAACGCATTCAAAGTTGAATATCAATGGACTTTCAATACGGAACGCAAGTATATGGCTACTTTAGGAAAGTCAGCTATAGATGGTAAGAGAGTTTTACATATTAAAGGTGCACCCGAAATTATTCTTAACAAGTGTGCGAGGATTAAATGCAAGGATCAGATAATCCCAATTGAAGAACGAAAAAACAATCTTTTAGACAGGCTAAAGAAAAATCAGGAAAGGGCGTTAAGAACGATTGCACTTGCATATCTTGATGAGCCCAAGTTTTCGGATAAAATGGATATTGATGAACTAGGAAATAATTTCACTTGGTTAGGATGGTTTTCGATTGAGGATCCTGTAAGAACTGAGGTCCCAGAAGCAATAAAAGAGTGCAGGGATGCCGGGGTAGAGGTAAAAATTGTTACTGGTGACACATACATCACTGCCAGGGAAGTAGGTAAGCAGATCAATCTTTTCCAGGATGAAGTTGTCGGAGAAAACGATATCGTTATAGGAACCGATTTCCGGGATATGGATGATGAAACAGCAGCGCTAAAAGCAGGAGAACTAAAAATTCTTTCAAGAGCAAAACCTCTTGATAAACTCAGGTTAGTCAAGTTTCTTCAACAAAAAGGAGATGTGGTTGCAGTTACAGGAGATGGTATAAATGATGCACCGGCATTAAATTATGCAGACGTTGGACTGGCTATGGGAAAGACGGGTACATCTGTAGCAAAAGAAGCTAGCGATATTATTCTTCTTGATGATTCGTTCAAGAGCATAGTTAATGCAATTTTATTCGGGCGATCGCTATATTTGAATATTCAGAGATTTTTACTGTTCCAACTCACAATTAATGTCCTCGCTTTATCAATTGTGTTTTTCGGGCCCTTTATCGGTGTAGAGTTAATGTTAACAGTAGTACAGATGATCTGGGTTAATTTAATAATGGACACATTTGCAGCACTAGCGCTAGCCACACAACCCCCTGATAAGCAGGTTATGAAGCATAAACCAAGAAAGTCGACTGACTTTATAATTCCACCAAATATGGCAAAGCTAATATTTGGATATGCGATTGTATTTTTCATTATTTTGGTTGGATTAGTTCTTTATTTTAAGAGTGATAGGGGGATTGACGATAAAGAGTTGACGATATTCTTTAATGTGTTTGTTTTTCTGCAGTTTTGGAACTTATTTAACGTGAGAATATATGGAACCAAGCACACATTATTATATAATCTTGATTCCTGGAAAGGAACTGAAAAGAATCCAACCGGAGGGATATTAAATAATTATCCGTTCATTGTCATATGCGGTATTATTTTAGTAATGCAAATATTAATTACTGAATTTGGTGGGAAATTCTTCAGGACAGTACCACTTACCCTTGTGGAATGGGTGTATGTAATTGGGTCGACAATGCTGGTTTTATTGTTGCACTGGATCTTCAGAAGATGGAATGAGAGATAATGAAAAGCCGGTGTTAAAACCGGCTTTTTTGTTTGTTTCTAGAAAATTTCTTTCTCCACATTGGTGTGGTTTTCATGGCTCAAGAAATGCTCAACCATGTCAACATCCACCTTGCTTCCCATAAAAACGGGAGTTCTTTGATGGAGAGAGGAAGGGATGATATCCAGAATATTTCTTTTGCCATCGATTGCCCTTCCACCAGCCTCCTCAATCAGAAATGCAGTAGGAGCACATTCATACATTAATCGTAATTTCCCATTGGGGCTTCTTGAATCTGCGGGATACATGAAGATACCGCCATAAAGAAGAGTGCGGTGGACATCTGCGACCATGGATCCGATGTATCGTGAAGAATATGGACGGCTTGAAGCTTTGTCTTCTTCCTGTAGATATTTAATAAATTTTTTCAATCCCGGATGCCAATACTTATAGTTTCCTTCGTTAATCGAATAAATCTTTCCCTTTTCAGGGATTTCAATGTTCTCATGGGAAAGGAGAAATTCACCAATGGAGGGATCTAAAGTGAATACATGTACTCCATGGCCATGACCAGTTGTGTATGTCAGCACAGTAGAGGAACCATAAACAATATAACCTGCAGCTTCAATTTTCAAACCTGGTTGTAGGCAATCATCCAGAATTCCCGGAGTTCCATCAGGTGAAATTCTTTTGTATATCGAAAAAATAGTACCTATAGAGACATTTGCGTCAATATTCGAAGAACCGTCAAGTGGATCGAAGAGGAGAACATATTTCCCAAGGCGGTGTTTAGGGGGGATATGAATGATATCTTCTTCCTCTTCAGAAGCCATAACACAAAGATGTCCCCCATGATCCATAGCCCGGATCAAAACATCGTGGGCAAAAATATCAAGTTTTTTTACGGATTCGCCATGGACATTCTGATTTCCTGTAAATCCTAAAATATCCACAAGACCGGCTTTATTAACTTCCAGAGAGATAACTTTTGCAGCGATAGCAAGATCCGATAAAAGAGCAGAAAGTTCGCCTGTAGCTCCGGGGTGTTTTCTCTCGCCTTCGATAATATGTCTTTCAAGAGTCATAAATCTAGTTCTAGCCATAAAAGACCTTCTTTGTTAAAGTATAATTAATTTTTAAAACAGTACATTATAAGATAGGGAAAAGAGAGAATAAGAGCAAAAGGAAAGAAATCAAGAAATAGCAATTTCCTGATCCTTATACTGAAGCTGATAAAGCTTGAAATATATACCTTTCAGAGCGAGAAGTTCCTGGTGTGTACCTATCTCCTTTATTTCGCCTTTGTGCATAACAATAATTTTATCAGAATTCTGAATAGTTGATAAACGGTGAGCGATTACAATTGCAGTTCTGCCTACGAGAAGTTTTTGGATTGCTTCGCGGATAATCAATTCGGTTTCGGTATCAACGCTTGAGGTGGCTTCATCGAGAATCAGTATCTGGGGATTAAAAGCCAGTGCCCGGGCAAACGAAATAAGCTGTTTCTGCCCTACGCTGAGAGTTGCACCCCGTTCCTTTACATCCTCGTCATATTTTCCAGGGAGCTGTTCAATAAATTTATCTGCACCGACCAGTTTTGCCGCTTCTATAATTTGGTTATCGGAGATGTCCGGATGATTCATGCCAATATTGGATTTAATTGTTCCTGAAAAGAGGAAGACATCCTGTAAAACAACAGAGATAAAGCGACGCAAATCATTTTTAGTCAGCTCACGAATATCAACATCATCAAGCAGTATCTGTCCCCGGTTAATATCGTAGAAACGGGTGAGGATGTTAATAATGCTGGTTTTTCCCGCTCCTGTTGCTCCAACAATTGCGACTGTTTCACCGGGGATTATTAAAAAATTAATATTCTTAAGTACATAATTATCCTGAGAATAAGCGAAGCAAACATTACGGAATTCAATTTTCCCTTTAATCTTCGGAAGTTTAACAGGATTAGCGGCTTCAGGAATAAAGGTGTTATTATCCAGTAGTTTGAATATTCTTTCGGAAGACGCCATAGCAGTCTGCATAATGTTATATTTTTCAGACAAATCACGAATTGGACGAAAGAACATTTCAGTGTATTGGAGAAAAGCGAACAGAGTTCCAAGCGTTAGGGTACTTTGAATAACCTCTCCACCACCATACCAGATAATCAGTCCGATAGCTATTGCGGAAATCAACTCAACCGCAGGATAGAAAACGGCATAATAAAAAATAGAATTAACATTAGCGATTTTATGATCTTTATTTATTTCGGCAAAACTCTTTTTTTCATCTTCTTCCTTATTGAAAATTTGAACCACGGAAATGCCCGTAACATGTTCCTGCATATAAGAATTGAGTCTTGCAAGATGGAATCTTACATCACGAAACGCATCACGAACTTTTTTTCTAAATAAAAATGTTCCATACATAAGGACAGGGATTACTGATAAAGTGACCAATGAAAGATTCAAGTCCATGAAGAACATAAATACAAGAATCCAGATGATGATGAAAATATCGCTAAAAATCATTATAATCCCTGATGAAAAGAGTTCATTAAGGGATTCGATATCGTTCGTCACACGGGTAACAATTCTGCCGATTGGCGTTTTATCAAAGAATGAAGCGGCAAGTTTTTGAATGTGACTAAAAAGCTTTGTACGAATATCAAGAATAGTTTTTTGTCCCAGATATTGAGTATAATATGTAAGGAAATACTGGATAACCGCCTGAAGGACAAGAGATGCCAGAAGCAGAATGGTCACTAGAAGTAGCCCTGAATAATCGCGGTTTGCTATCGAATGATCGACAGCAATTTTTGTAAGATAGGGGCGCACAGGACCCAGTACAGCAACGACAATATTAAGTAGAATGGCGTATACCATATATTTTTTATATGGTCTAACGAATTTAAGAAGGCGCTTCATTAGTTTAGCGTCGTACGCTTTACCTAGAATCTCATCATCCTGTTTGTAATTTTGCGCCATAATCAGTTAAGTTCCATCAGTTCTTTTTCGAGCATTTGTTTATAGTGAACTTCGGCATACTTACCATTAAGCGCAAGAAGTTCGTAATGGGTTCCTTCCTCGATAATTTTCCCATTTTCGATGTAAATAATTTTATCGGCGTCCTTAACAGTAGAGACGCGATGACTGATAATAATCGAAGTCCGGTTTTTCATAAACTCTCTCAGGTTAATGAGAATTTCCTCTTCGGTATGAGTGTCAACTGCTGAGAAGGAATCATCAAGGATAAGTATTTTCGGATCAATAACGAGTGCTCGTGCAAGCGAAGCTCTCTGTTTCTGACCACCGGAAAGAGTAATACCTCTCTCGCCCAAGATGGTTTTATATCCTGACGGAAAATCCCTAACATCAATATCAAAACGGGCAATCCGGGATGCGTTTTTTACAGCTGATTCATTAAAAGAATGCAAGCCATATGCAAGGTTATTTTCAATTGTATCCGAAAAGAGGAAAGATTCCTGCTGAACCAAACCGATATTTTTTCGTAATGCTGAGAGAGGGATACTTTTAACCGGATGTCCATCAATAAGCAATTCACCATCTGAGAGATCGTAGAGTCTCGGGATGAGATTTATCAAAGTGCTCTTACCGGAGCCAGTACCTCCCATTATTGCCAGAGTTGTTCCGCGAGGAATTTTAAGATTTATCCCCTTTAACACCGGTTTAAGGTGTTTGCCATATGAGAAAGTCACATTCCTGAATTCTATATCACCGTACAGATCCTTTATCGCGTAGTTAGTTTCTTTTGAATCCTCTATTTCGAAACGTTCTGAAAGAATTATTGAAAGTCTTTTCATGCTTGCCTCAGCCTGCTGAATGATATTAATAACCCAACCGAAAGCGATCATAGGCCAGGTAAGCATTCCAAGGTAAATAATTATTGCAGTAATATCACCAAGTAAAAGCTCTCCGCTGATGACTTTAAGTCCTCCCATCCACACAACGATAATAACCGATATGCCGGTTATTAAAAAAAGAATGGGCTGGAACAGAGCCTGGATCTTAACCAGCCTCATATTTTTATGGAGGTATTCTTTACTTAACTGAGTAAATGCTTCAATCTCGAAATCTTCACGGAGGTAGGACTTAATAACTCTGATTCCAGAAAAGTTTTCCTGTGCTTTGGTAGTAAGTTCAGAAAATTTTTCCTGAATTGCAGTGAACCGTTCGTGAATCTTTTTTCCTACTTTATATACAAGAATCGAGAGGATCGGCAAGGGCAGTAGTGAATAAAGGGTCACCTCCAGACTTATCGATGCCATTATTGCGATGACCATGATGAAGCGGATCAGAGTATCTATACTATACATCACCGCGGGCCCAATGAACATCCTAACTGCATTTATATCGTTTGTTGCATGAGCCATAATATTTCCGGTGGAAGTATTCTGGAAATATTTCAACGGGAGTTTTTGTATATGTTCCCAGAAGTCCCTTCGCAGGTCGTATTCAATTTCACGTGAAACGACAATAATAGTCTGACGGATATAGAAACGGAAAATCCCTGAAATAAGTGACGAGCCAACAATTAAAAGTGCGTAACTGAGGATGGTTGAGTAGGACATTGTTGTCTGGAGCTCATTTATAGCATCTTTAATGGCTACAGGAATATAAACATATCCAACCGAAGAGAGGAAAATGAAAACGACACCAAACAGCAGTTTGGATTTATACTTCAGAAAATACTTTTTAAGTGAATACAGATGGTTCATTAAAAACAAAAAGATTTACTACAAAATTAACAAGTTTATTTGTATTAATGTTCAACATTAAAAGAAAAATATCACAATTTCGCAGGATTTGAAATAAAAAAGATTCAAAGAAGCATTTTTTCTGCTTAGTTTATTGTAAGTATATCCATTATCTTTATATTTTAAATAAATATTAAGAATACAGGTGCAATATGATCAGAAAGAACTTCTTTTTCTACATTTTTACAATCTTTTTATTCTCAACATTCAACAGTTTTTCGCAACAACTAACCAATTCATTTTGGGAAGATATACAGGAATCAAGTATCCCGAAATCATTCAAGCGGTACATAATTCCAGCCGATTACAGGACTTTAACCTACAATATGGAAAATCTAAGACAAATTTTGAGTTCTGCACCCTTCGAACATAATGTAAGGAATAACGATTATGTCCCGCTCGAAATTAGCATACCAAGACCGGACGGAAGGACTGAGAGATTTGCAATTATGAATACACCGATAATGGAGGCTGATTTAGCCTCCCGATATCCGGAAATTCAAACATATGGCGGCCAGGGATTGGATGATTTGACTGCCACTATTAAACTTGATATTACTCCCGCAGGTTTTCATGCGATGGTATTGTCACCAAACGGGACATATTTTATTGATCCTTATTTTCTGAATAAGGATAAATATTATATAAGCTATACTAAAAAAGCATTTTATGAAAATGCTGAAAAAAATTCTCATACCCTGCATTGCGAGCTAGAAAAAGAGGGAGAAATTGAGAAAGAAATCAAGCGGCTTGTGAATAACGGAGTTGAATATTCAGGAAACCAATTGCGGACATACAGACTAGCACTGGCAGCAACCGGAGAATATACTTCCTTTCACGGGGGAAGTGTTACGCTTGGGTTAGCAGCCATAGTAACTGCCATGAACCGGGTAAACGGAGTTTATGAAAAGGAAGTTGCAATAAGAATGATTCTGGTAGCCAATAATGATCTTATAGTTTATACGAATTCGAGTACAGATCCATATTCAAACAATAATGGATCAACCATGCTTGGGCAGAATCAGACAAATCTGGATAATATTATAGGTTCTGCGAATTATGATATCGGGCATGTTTTCAGCACCGGTGGGGGAGGAATTGCAGGATTAGGGGTTGTTTGCAGAAATGGGAGCAAGGCAAGAGGAGTAACCGGAGCTCCACAACCCATAGGAGATCCATTTACCATAGATTATGTTGCTCATGAAATGGGGCATCAGTATGGGGGAAATCACTCATTCAATGGTTCGGCGGGAAATTGCAGCGGAGGAAACAGAAACGCTTCTACAGCTTATGAACCGGGGAGTGGAAGCACTATAATGGCTTATGCGGGAATTTGTTCTCCGCAGGATTTACAAATGAACAGTGATGCTTATTTTCATGGAGTTAATCTGGATGAATTAATTGCCTACTCAACAGGAACCTACGGCAACAGCTGTCCGGTTATAACTAATACGGGAAATACGCCACCAGTGGTTACAGCAGGGACAGGGGGATTTGTAATCCCGATCAGTACTCCCTTTGCACTAACAGGAAGCGCAACTGACGCAGATAATGATGCGCTGACATATTGCTGGGAACAGTTTGATTTAGGAGCAGCAGGAGCACCGAATTCACCGTCTGGAAATGCACCTATCTTCAGGAGTTTTAATCCGGTTACCTCACCGACAAGAACTTTTCCTAAATTGTCTAACCTTCTTAACAATACGCAGACAATCGGGGAGATCTTACCAAGTTATGCCAGAACCCTGACGTTCCGCTTAACTGCAAGAGATAACAAGAATGGGGGCGGAGGAATAGGTAAAAGTCAGTTATCATTCACTGTGACTTCAAGTGCGGGACCTTTTCTTGTGACAGCACCAAATACAGCGGTAAACTGGACCGGAAACACAGCACAGACAATTAGCTGGAATGTGGCAAATACAAATACCTCACCAGTAAATGTTTCCAATGTTAAAATACTATTATCAACAGATGGCGGAAACAGCTGGGGTATTGTACTAGCTGAGAACACTCCGAATGACGGAAGTGAGGAGGTATTAATACCAAATGTTCCGACAATCAGCGCAAGAGTTAAAGTAGAATCAATCGGAAATATTTTCTTCGACATCTCGAATGTGAACTTTTCAATTGCCGATAATCCCATACCTGTGGAACTTGTCTCTTTCAAAGCTGAAGCAAATGAATCAGTTGTGACTCTCTTCTGGGAAACTGCAACGGAGACCAATAATTCAGGATTTGCTATTGAAAGACGAAGTGAAACAGGGGACTTTTCAAGGGTGGCTTTTATTGAAGGGGCGGGGACAACATCAGAAAAGAATTATTATACTTATACAGACAATATACCGGTTCAGGGCAAATCATATTATCGTCTGAAACAGATTGATTTTGACGGGAGTTACATGCTGTCAAATGTGATTGAAGTTGAAACAAACCAACTAACAAAATTCAATCTTTACGCCAACTATCCGAATCCATTCAATCCTGAGACAGTAATCAATTATGAAATTCCGCAGGATGGAATTGTGAGCTTGAAAGTATATGACATTTTAGGTAATGAGATCGCAACACTGGTAGAGGAAAATCAAAAAGGGGGGAAACACAGCGTTTCCTTCAACACTTCTTCGTATAATCTAAGCAGTGGTGTTTATATTTACAAACTTCAGGCAGATAAATTTACATCAGTAAAGAAGATGATCCTGTCAAAGTAGAATAAAGTCTGATAATAACGAGAAAGGCGAATTGATCATTCGCCTTTTTTTTATTCAATTATACCGAAGTTAGTATACTTATGCAGCACCCGGGGGATGATTATCTTTCCTTCAGGAGTCTGGTTGTTCTCAAGCAAGGAGACCATCAGGCGGCTGGTTGCAAGTCCAGAACCATTAAGAGTGTGGAGAAAGTCAGGTTTCTTAGTATCCTCGCGACGATAGCGGATATTTGCTCTGCGTGCCTGAAAACTTTCAAAGTTGCTGCAAGAGGATGCTTCGAGCCATTTATTTTCTGCCGGGGACCAAGTTTCGATATCGTAACATTTTGCAGCAGAGAAACTAAGATCGCCGGTGCAAAGCATCAAGATACGATACGGAATATTTAATGCTTGTAAAATATCTTCCGCATCACTTACCAGTCCCTCGAGTTCGTCGTAAGAGGTTTCCGGTTTTACGAATTTCACCATTTCCACTTTGTTAAACTGATGGACGCGGAGGAATCCTTTCGATTCCTTTCCATAGGAGCCCGCCTCGCGCCTGAAACAGGCGGAGTAACCGACATATTTAACGGGGAGTGATTTTTCATCAAGAATTTCATCCCTATGGATATTAGTGACAGGAACTTCCGCAGTAGGAATAAGGTAAAGATCGTCCTTCTGAAGGAAATACATATCGTCAGCCATTTTAGGCAACTGACCCGTACCGCGCATGGAGTCCGCATTCACCAGGAAGGGAGGGAAGATTTCGGAATAATTATGCTCGTTAATATGTTTATCAAGCATAAAATTAATAAGACTACGTTCAAGAGTGGCACCCCTGGAAGTATAGAGGGGGAAGCCGGAACCGGAGATCTTAGCACCACGTTCAAAGTCAAGAATTTTCAATTTTTTGCCAAGTTCAATATGATCAAGCGGTTTGAAGTCATTTTCAAAAGAAAAACCTTCAGGCAGCCATCGCCTGACCTCGACGTTGTCCTCCGCAGATTTCCCAACCGGAACAGAGGAGTGGGGGAGATTTGGAATAAACATAAGAATATCATTAAGAGAGGCCTCGAGGTCCTTCAATTGTGAGTCGTTCAGGGTAATTTCGTCCGAGACTCTTTTCATTTCTGCGATAATGTTTGAAGCATCGGCGCCGCTTTTTTTAAGTTTAGCTATCTCCATCGAAGTTTGATTCCTCTTCGATTTAAGTTCATCGGTTCGGAAAATCAGTTCGCGACGTTTTGAATCGAGTACAAGTATCTCGTCAATTCTGTTTTTTTCTCTTTTGTTTTCTATGCCTGTTTTAACGAGCTCAGGATTCTCACGAATTAATTTTATATCTAACATTTTTATCCTTTGGGATTATTTAACTACAATATTGAGTATTTTATTAGCCACAAATATTTCTTTAACAACCGACTTATCCATAACATGTTTGGAGAAGGATTCGAGTGAATAAGCCTTTTCCCTGACAACATCAACCGGGGCATCAAGCGGAACGTCTACGGTGCCGCGTAATTTACCGTTGACCTGTAGCGCAATGCTAACAGTATCCACAGTCAATGCAAGGGGATCAACCTCAAACCAGACGGGATTTTCGAAAAGGGAGGACCGCTTTCCAATAATCTCCCAGCATTCCTCACCAAGGTGAGGAGCCAGAGGAGCAATCATTACAGCAAAGCGTTCGAGGGAGTAAGCAATCAGCTCTTTCCTGCATGCGGAGAGGTGTTTTGAGAGTTCATTAATCAGTTCCATAAGGGCAGCGATTGCCGTGTTAAAGCGGAATGAAGCAAGTTCAGTATTGAACTTATTAATTGTCTGATTAATTTTTCTGTAAATCAATTTTTCCTGTTCCGATAAATCAACGATATTGAATTTATCCGGAGGAGTATTATCAGAAAGAATACCGGTATATTGTTTAAACAATTCATAAGTTCTCAGAACAAATCTTTCAGTACCTGAAATTCCTTTGTCATTCCAGTCCCCGCCCATTTCGTAAGGACCCATAAACATGAGGTAGAGACGGAAAACATCGGCACCAGTATTCACAATGTAGTCATCCGGATTAATGACATTGCCTTTGGACTTGGACATCTTAGCCCCCTGGTTAGTAATTGTACCCTGATGGATGAGAGTGCGGAAAGGTTCATCCGAAGCCGCCAGACCGATATCCCTAAGGAACTTATGGATGAACCGGGCGTAGAGAAGGTGCATAGTTGCATGTTCAGCGCCACCGACGTACATATCAACCGGAGTCCAGTTGTTACCAAGTTCTGCATCGAAGATACCGTTCGAGAAAGCGGGATTAAGGTATCGGAAATAATACCAGGATGAGTCAACGAAAGTATCCATAGTATCGGGATCGCGCTGCGCATCCTTGCCGCATTGCGGACATTTAACATTCATAAAATCAGGATTTGAAGTCAGGGGAGATTTACCCTTGCTTGAAAACTCAACTTCATAGGGGAGAGTGACCGGCAGATCTGATTCAGGGACCAGCACTTCGCCGCAGTCCTTACAATGAATAACGGGAATTGGAGTTCCCCAATAGCGCTGACGGGATATAAGCCAATCGCGGAGACGATAGTTAATTTTTCTTTCGCCAAGCTGCCTTGATTCAAGGAAATCGGTAACACTATCAATACCAACGTCGGACATCACCCCGTTAAATACGGAAGAGTTAATCATTGTACCGATTTCGGTATAAGCAATGGTTAGGGGAGTGTTTTCATCAGTCCCCGGTTCCAGAATCACTTTTTTTATCGGGAGATTAAACCTGGAAGCGAACTCGAAATCCCTTTCATCGTGAGCGGGAACAGCCATAACCGCGCCTGTACCGTAGGTTATCAGAGCATAATCGGCAATCCAGATCGGGATTTTAGCAGAGTTGACAGGATTAATTGCGTATGCGCCAATAGGAACGCCCGTTTTTTCTTTTACCGTGGAGGTTCTGTCGGTTTCGGAAAGTGATTTTATTGAATCACGGTATTTTTCCACAGCTTCCTGGTATTCGGGGGTAGTAATTTTATCAACAAGGGGATGCTCGGGAGCCAGAACCAGGTAGGTTACTCCGAACAGGGTATCGGGGCGAGTTGTAAAGACTTTAATCTCCTCATGCGATTTATCCACTTTGAAAGCGACTTCCGTACCAAAACTTTTCCCAATCCAGTTGCGCTGCATTGTTTTTGTTTTTTCAGGCCAGTTGATTTTATCGAGTCCAACAAGCAATTCATCAGCATAGTCAGTAATTTTGAAGAACCACTGAGTAAGATTTTTTCTTACAACAGTAGTGCCGCAACGTTCACAACCGCCATCTGCAAGAACCTGTTCGTTAGCAAGAACGGTATTACAATCGGGGCACCAGTTGACCGGAGCATTTTTTCTGTAAGCAAGACCTTTTTTATAAAGCTGGATAAAGAGCCATTGATTCCACTTGTAGTAATCGGGAACGCAAGTCATGAGTTCGGCATTCCAGTCGTACATGCAGCCCATTTTTTTAAGTTGGAGGCGAATATCCTCAATATTTTTGATAGTACTGTCATAAGGATGAACGCCGGTCTTAATAGCGTAGTTTTCAGCCGGAAGTCCGAAAGCATCGTAGCCCATCGGTTCAAAGACGTTAAAGCCATTAAGTTTCTTAAAGCGGGCCCAGGTATCGGTGGGACCGTAGTTGTACCAGTGACCGCAATGAAGTTTAGCTCCGGAAGGGTAAATAAACATTACCAGGCAGTAGAGTTTGTTGTCAATTTTGGAGAAGTTGGTTTTATCGACGTTATGCTGATTCCAATATTCCTGCCACTTGTTTTCTATGTCTTTAAATGGGTATCTCATATAAATTCAGATTATTTCAAAATTAAATAATAAAATTAGCTAAAAATCAGCAAATAACAATCAGTATAGAATAATTAATAATTGATATGTAAGAATTACGGGGAGTAAAATGAGTTTATGGTTATTCGGGGAGCAGAGCATATATTTGCGTAATTATTTTTCAAGAATATAAAACGGATAATGGCTAATTTTATTTTGTTAATGGTGTGTCTGATGCTTGGGATGGTATTCCGGAGGACAGGAATACTTCCTGCGCAGACACCCAAAGTGCTTAACTCGATAATAATATATATTTCACTTCCCGCAATTACACTTTTGTATCTGCACGATTTCCGGTTTTCAGCCGAAATAGTTTTACCGGTAATAATGCCCTGGATATATTTTGGCATATCCTATCTAATCTTTACAAGACTTGGGAAGCATTTCAGATGGGACAGGAAGACAACCGGGGTAATGATACTTCTTGGGGGACTTGGGAACACATCGTTTGTTGGTTTGCCGATGATAGAAGTTTTCTGGGGGAAGGGGGGAATACCGATTGGTTTGATGATTGATCAGTTTGGATCATTTCTGGTACTTAGCACATTCGGGATAATTATTGCAAGCAAGTACAGTGGAAGTTTCGGGGCAGAGGAGTCGTTGTTCAAGAAAGTACTAACATTTCCTCCATTTCTCTCAATTATTGGTGCGTTTATACTGATGCCGGTGGAATATCCGGAAATCATGAAAGTAATACTGGAAAGACTTGGGATGACATTATCCCCTTTAGCCCTTTTGTCGGTGGGATATCAGCTCCATTTTAAAAAGAGAGGAGAAATCAGGCGGGAGTTGATAACCGGCTTAGCAGTAAAATTAATAATGTTGCCGGCGATAATATTTTTGCTTTACCGTTTAGTGCTTGACAGTGGAAGCATGGTTTACAGAGTAACAGTGTTCGAGGCAGCAATGCCACCAATGATAACTGCTGCAATTGTGGCTACGGAGTATGGGTTAAATTCCAAACTGGCGAATCTGCTTGTGGGCATAGGGATAATAGCGGCGTTTATGACCTTAAGTATTTGGTATGGTGTTTTGCTTATTTGACAAGTTGTGGAGACATCAGCAATTTAACGAAATAGTTTATAAAGATAAACATTGCATTACTTTGCATTTAAGAGCAATAATTTGCCTGAGGTAAATTTTAGGAAGCATCTAAACGCAAAGTAACGCAGAGTTCTACAAACAATAGTCAGCTTACCGAATTATTTAATTAAAATCAATTTTTTGGTTTCAGAGAAACCATCTGTTGTCATGCGGTAAAAATATACTCCCGAGGGGAGTGTGGCGGCATTGAAAACAACTGAGTAATTACCCGGTGTTTTATGTTCATCAACTAACACAGCAATCTCACTTCCGCTTGCGTCAAAAACCTTCAGCCGAACATCACCTGCCACAGGGAGCTGATAATTTATAATAGTAAGAGAATTGAAGGGATTTGGGTAGTTTTGTTTTAATTCATAGGAAGAGATTTCAGGCGTGGAATTTTCGAGTCCGGTAGCCGAAGGAAGCGTGCATACGAAAGCACTTCTGCCATGAGTGAAAGCAAACATTTTATTTGTACTTTTCTGAAGAACTAATTCGTCGACCGGCACGTAATCGGGCATACCGGTAGTAGCATGGGTCCAAGTTGTGCCATTATTGGTAGTTTCGTAAACCCCTGTCTCAGTTCCAATATACAGTCTGTTTGGAATTGTGGGGTGAATAACGAGTGAATGAACAGGGACATCGGGGAGATTGGAGGAGATATCAGTCCAAGATGAGCCTTGATTAGTTGAATAATAAACATGGTTTGCAGGGGTGGAATTTTTATATCCAGAGTAGCAGGCATAAATTTTCTGTTTATTACCAGGGTCAACAACAATTCTGCGGACCCAGGACCCGAGATTATTGCCGGGAGTAATTTCATTCCACAGTTCAAAACCGGATGCAGGATTCAGGGAGGTGCACTTGAAAATCTTGCCATTGGTGGTTCCTGCGAATCCAAGGTAATTAGCATTAGCTCCAACGACGGTAACCGCGCTAATTTTATAACCGGAAGCAAGCGAAGTGCTGCTAGATTGAGTCCAGTTAGAGGTACTATCAGCAGTAATCCATACCTTGTCAGAGCCAGCAATAAGTACACGGGTATTCTCAGGGTTCATAGCAAATGGAGCAATAAATAGGCAGAGAGAAGAATTTTTAGCATCTGTAAGACCGTTAAGGCATTCCCACCAGGAGGTTCCCGCATCTTTTGTTTTATGCATGGCAAGGAAAACGTATTCCTCATAAGCCACGTTAGCATTGGACTGATCAACTGCGGCAAAACCACCATCGCCTCCATAGACCATAGCCCAGTTTATACCAGAGCCATAATAAGAGAGATGCCCATTATCCTGAGTTCCGCCGTGATAGGTAGCACCCGAGTAAGAAACCGCACCGCCATAGAACTGGGTGATAGCGAGACCATTATTCAGAGATACCCAGTTAGCCCCGCCATTAGTGGACTTATAAATTCCGCCGTCGTTTCCCGAATAGAGGACGCCGGAAGTATTGGGATCGAAAACGATTGAATGATGGTCAGCATGAACAAAGGGAGTACCGTAATAGGTATGCCAGAAAGTCAATTGCGACCATGAATTTCCTTTGTTAGTTGATTTCATCATATCCACGCCGCCGACATAGACATTATTATTATTGAACGGATCAACAGCAATAACGTTATTGTACCACCCCTGGGTGCCAAGATACGAGCGGTTGGAAACTGAGGTAAGTCTGGGAGGAGTTGGGAGCAGGGTCCAAGATGATCCGGCATCAGTGGTTTTATAGATACCTTTTAATCCATATTCGGGGGCATCGTTATTTGTGGACTGAATGACAGCATAGGCTGTATTTGCAGTAACCGGGTCTTTTGCGAAAGCGATACGCTTATATCCAGAGGCAGGCAAGCCGGAAGAAACTTTGGACCAGGACGTTCCTCCGTTAGTTGTTTTATAAATACCACCGAGAGTGGAACCATTTTCGTTGACCGCAAAAACAATGGTTGAAGAAGAGAAGGGGATAACGTCTGTCCCATTAAAGCCATTATGGGCAGTGTTAGCTGAGCTTATTTTAGTCCAGGATGAGCCGGAATCAGTTGATTTATAGAGACCCCCATTCTGATAATAGGAGCCGACTCCATGTTTGAAATTATAAGCTTTTGTAACAGCGTAAAGATTACCTGAAGGATCGAAAGCAAGCTGATTGATATTTTTAAAGTTCCAGGGGACGGTAGTAGCAGCCAGGAGAGTCCAGGATTCACCAAAATCAGTTGATTTATAAATTCCACCGCCATAAACAGCGTCTGAGTTTCCCCATCCTTCTCCGGTTCCGGCAAAAACGATATTTTCATTATAAGGGTCACGGACCATGCAGCCGATAGCGATCTGAGTGCCACCGTCAAGTTTTGGAGTCCAGCTTGAGCCGCCGTTGGTAGATTTCCAGATGCCACCGCTAACGGAGCCGATCAGGATATGATTGGAGTTTGAGGATTTAATGACTACCCCCCGGATTCTTCCGCCTATGTTACCCGGTCCGAGGGATGTCCAGGAAAGGGCGAGTTCTGATTTATTAAGGGGAATTTTATTGAAAAGGCGGGTATGCTCTGCTGCTTTAATTCTTGCAGCGGGGTCGATAAAGCCGTTTTCGCCAGCAATCATATGAAATCTGAATTCGATTGCACCATAGGGGTCATCCTTGACACCCTGAATCGGAGCGACATCAGGAGGAGGTGATCCTGTAGGTTTCAGGATAAAAAGAGAAATGAGGAGGGATATAACAAGGAGGGCGAGAAGAATCAATGGTGATTTTGTATTCAATTTCATAAAATTACCTTATATAAATTCTTTCGAAAATTAGTTAAAAAAGGGAGACCACACAAGAGAAATGTTGACTATTCGCAGAAAGTTGTGATAATGGGAACAGGAAAATGGAAACAATTAGGGATAGATTTCAAGATGGCTTTACCACGGCTTTAGTACGGCTTTACCACGGCTTTTCCACGGCTTTACAATAATGTAAAGGGCATTTTTGAGATAATTGCCAAAAAGAATAATTAACAACTAACAAGGTTTATTCGTTGATAAGAATCCTACTCAGAGAAGAAGACGGAATCCGACTCAGTCGGAGGAAAACGGGAAAAAGATAAAAAGGTTAAAAGGTTTAGTTGTTGATTTGTTAATCTGCCTTTCCCGATTCACTTAACAGGCAGAGAAAAACCTTATATGATTGTTTTACAATAAATGACCACCTAATGACAGCAGAGCATAATGACGGCGCAGCCAAATGACAACTTAATGACAGCGAAACATTTTGCAGGAAATAGTAAATATATTATTATATTAACAAACCAAAATATTATTTACTGAAAGAGTAAAATAAATGAAAAAAACATACATTCTTTTATTCCTGATAATCTTCACCCATGTATCCTTTGCCACCATCCGCTATGTCAGCAAGACGGGGAGCAGCACACCTCCTTACACAAGCTGGCTGATTCGATTTTACCGAAACTTTCGAAAATAAAGAATGATATGTGGATTTTAAAATAAATATTGATAATCGATAAGGATGTGAATTTATTTTTCACTTACTTAATAAAATAGCAGCAATAAGAAACATTAGGCAGATAAAATGAAAAAAATAATTATCATCAGTTTTCTATTACAGATAGTTTTTTCCGTGTATTGTTATTCCCAGTTTAACGGTTATTACGGAAAAATAAATAAAAAACCTGCATATGCTTGTCCAAACCCGATAGTATCACTTGGAGATCAAAATAACGATGGTTATGACGATTTTATGATATGCGAATGGCAGGGTCAATTATGGGGTGGGCAATATGATACCCTATATACATTTTATTTTTATAAGGGGGGAGAAGTATTGGATACTGTACCATACTATAAATTTTCAATTCCATACGCAATAACATACGGTCCTAAAAAAATAATAGTAAAAGACATCAACCGGGATGGGTATAAAGACATAATAGTTGCATTGACAAGAATCACACAAACCCCTCCCTTTATATACACTGCGATGCTACATGTATATTACTGTGGACCGGTATTGGATAGTATCCCAGATCAGATTGTGAATAGCCCAGATGGAGCCTCAAAAGAATGGGGAAGGGGTGTAACGCTAATAAAAGATTTTGACGGAACCGGAATTGAAGAACTAGCCTGTTATGACCCAAACACACCATTCAGCAGTTCACAATGGGGAACTATGTACTTCTATAAAATAGAGAACGGATATATAGACACAATACCATTTAAGACAACAGCGGGGAATTCTATAGAAAGAGACAAATCTCATAGCCTACATTCAATAGATATCAATAATGATGGATTGGCAGATATTATCATTTCCGGGGATAAAAAAAATTCAGGCGGTTATGCTGAATCAGCATTTAAGAAAATATATCTGGGTAATCCGGATTGGGATATAACAACCCCATCTCAGGAATTCAGGACAATATGGGACCAATATCAGATAGAGATGCTACGTAGTTTCGTTTTCATCAAAGATATAAACAGAGATGGGAAAGTGGATTTGATTTCGGATTATGTGGGAGATCCATACTGGCACAAAGGAGCGATAAAGAACGGAGGCTATCCGGTGGATACGACAATATGGAAGACCTTGAACACATCAAATGGATACTTAACAACAGAAATAGCCGAGGAGATAGACGCAAACGGAGACGGAATAAATGATTTGCTGGTAAAGATGTTCGGACTTGGTACACATGATACATATCTCTGGTTGGGGACAAGAAATTTTCAACAATTCCCGACAAAAAAATGGAGAGCTCAAGAACAATGGGAAGGAAGATTTTCGGGAAATATAGGAGACGTAAATGGAGATGGTGCAGATGACATATTTATCGGACAGTGTCATCAAGATTATTTAACCGGACCCGGGAAAGTGCAAATATTTCTGGGAGATACAAGTGTTCATGTGGATACAACAATGGGTACTGAAGAAGAGAATAAGATGCCCCGAGATTACCAATTGCTCGCTGCTTACCCAAATCCCTTTAATCCGGAAACAGTAATCAGTTATCAGTTACCGGTAAACAGTAAAGTGATTTTAGGGATATATGACATTCTTGGGAGGGAGGTATCAAAGCTGGTGGATGCGGAACAGGAAGCAGGAAAGCATGAAGTCAGATTTAACGGTAGCGGACTTGCGAGCGGGGTGTACATAGTCAGGTGTTCATACCGGCAAAGCGATGGGCTGGAAGTAATAAACTCGTTAAAAATAGAACTAATAAAATAGGAGTTTGAAATGAAGAAGATGCTACTGGTCAAGTAACGTTAATAACGTTTGTAACGTTTTTAACGTTTATAACGGATAAAAGACAGTTGAGATAATTCAGAGTCATTAATGGTCATTACGCTTCGCTGTCATTAATGGTCATTAAGTTGAATGAATGGATGAATGGATGAATGAAGGTCGTTTGTAACGTTTATAACGTTTGTAACATAAAGGGAGGACGGAAGACGGAAAGAGGTGGTTTTAGTCTAAAGCCGGGCTTCTGAATTCTGTGTTCTTGCGAAGCATACGTTTTAACGCTTATAAAATCTTAAAGTGTTTTTTTTGGATTTGGTTCTGTTTAAATAAAATTGTAGTTTTAATCCGAAAAGATTAAAAAATTTGCTGAATGGTAGTTGAGCGTGATATGATTCTTGAAGATCTTGGTTTTGATAACCTGCCTGAAAAATCGAAGTATGAGAATAGTGACGGCGAGTTCGTTCCGGGAAGAGTTGCAATAGAACATAAAGAGAGATATGTTGTACTGACTGCTGAAGGTGAGTTCGAAGCGGAGGTTACGGGGAATTTACGTTTTTCTGCTAAAAGCCGCGAGGATTTCCCCGCGGTGGGTGATTGGGTTATGCTGAAAACTTTTGATTCCGGATTTGCGGTGATCCATAAGATTTATTCGCGTTATTCGGTTATTAAAAGAGAAGCGGCGGGGGAACATGGCACACAACAGATAATTGCCGCAAATATTGACTGCGCACTTATCTTACAAGCGGCTGACAGGGATTTTAATATCAACCGGCTTGAAAGATACCTTACTATTTGCTATGAGGCAAAGGTTACACCTGTAATTGTCATTAGCAAAACCGACCTCAGGGATCAGCAGGAAATGACTTTACTCCTTGATGAGATACGGGCAAGGATAAATGATGTTCCCGTTTTCCCAATCAGTAATCTGACACAAAGTGGTTATAGTCAACTGAAGGAAATACTTTCCGCCGGAAAAACTTATTGCGTACTGGGCTCTTCCGGTGTGGGCAAATCCACACTTATTAATAATCTGGCAGGGAGGGAAATTTTAAGGACAAGCGAAATCAGCGAGTCAACGAAAAAGGGAAGGCATACTACGAACCGGCGGGAACTTCATATACAACAAAACGGGAGTATTCTGGTTGACACTCCCGGAATGAGGGAGGTGGGAATTGCAGATGCGGCAGGGGGACTTGAGATCACTTTCGGAGAAATTTTCCGTACGGGGAAGGAATGCAGGTTCAGCGATTGCAGGCATATACATGAGAAAGGATGCGCCGTTCTTAAAGCTGTTGAGGAGGGAGTGATTGACAGGAAGAGTTACGACAATTATCTAAAGATGGAAAAGGAACGTGAATTCTTCGAGATGACAGCAGCAGAAAGACATGAAAAGGAACGAGCATTTGGAAAAATGCTGAAGGATTATAAGAAGGGAAAGTTTGTTGATGGACGGGGGATTGAGTAATTTGCTGCGGAGGTTTGCTATTTCACAGAACTGTAATATAATTAAATATTATAATAGATTTCTCAGAAACAGCCTGATAGCGGAGCAACGAAAAAAATCTCTGTCAGGTGTGAAGTTACTTACGACAAAGGATTAACAGAATAATCAATAATTTTAGGTATCTAATGATTGAAAACAGAGTTGTGTATAAATCAGTTTTTCCAGGGAAATTCATTCAGGGGGAGGGTTTGATTGCAGAACTTGGGGAGATGATGAATTCATTCGGGGAGAAAGGGCTGATTCTTGCATCGTCAACCGTAAAGAGAAAGGTGCTTGATAAATATTCCGCCGGATATTCGAAAAGCAATATAAATATTGAAAAATTTAAGGGGGAATGTTCCGAAAAGGAGATAAACAGGGTAATGCAGACTGCAATGAGGAATAATGCAGGGATAATTGCCGGCGCTGGAGGCGGGAAGGTGATAGATACCGCAAAGATTGTAGCCGACCGGTTGAATATTCCGGTGATTATTGTACCAACAATTGCTTCCACTGATGCTCCTTGCAGCGGTTGTGCAGTAATTTATACAGATGACGGGGTGTTTGAATCTGTGGCTTATCAAAAAATGAATCCACAGGTAGTGCTTGCGGATATGAATGTGATTGCAGAAGCTCCGGTACGATTTCTTGTAGCCGGCATGGGGGACGCGCTTGCGACCTGGTTTGAAGCAAGATCGTGCGAAAGAAGCAAGTCGAAAAACGAATGCGGCGGATTAAGTTCCATGGCAGGGCTGGCGCTTGCCAAACTTTGTTACGATATGATTCTGGAGCATGGTGTTGCCGCCAAACAGGATTGTCAGAATAAAACCATCACTTCCGCATTATACCGGATTGTTGAAGCCAATATACTCCTCAGCGGAATTGGGTTCGAGAGTTCGGGGCTGGCTGCTGCCCACGCGATTCATAACGGGCTTTCCACACTGGAAGAGACGCATGCATATTATCATGGAGAGAAGGTGGCTTTCGGCACGCTTGCAGGACTTCACCTTACAGGGGCGCCCACTGATGAAATGGATACCGTATATTCTTTCTGCATCGAAACGGGTTTACCAGTTACTCTATCGGATATCGGGTTAGGGAATGCAACCAAAGAGGAACTGATGAAGGCGGCGGAGAAAGCCTGCGCACCGCAGGACAGTATTCACCACGAGGTTGGGAATATTACACCCGGAATGGTGCTTAATGCAATGATTGATGCTGATGAAACGGGAAGGATGAAAATTAAAAACAAGTAATTGCATTTGGAATAATGATCAAGCGGAGGTTTTATGCATCTTGGGATTAGTGAAGTGATTCTGATAATTATTGTTGCGGTGGTCATCGCTGCCGTTTTGCTTGTACGTTTTCTGAAGAGGAAAATGTGAAAACAGAATATACTTAAGAGGCAATACCTGTTTTCGAAAAATATTTTATGTAATTGGGATAGATACGGATTGGGCAAAGTGATGTTGAAAATTTTAACAGTGGAGGGAATATACATAAAAAGGCATCAATTTTTAAGAAAAATGGAGAATTTAAGAGAAACAGGGGGTGAATCTGAGGGGTCTGAATTCTTGAAATTAAGAAAAAAAGAATTTCCGATTTGCATTAATTAAAAAAAGTGAAGAAAAAGAGGAGAAAAAGGGGTATTTGTGGAATTATTCGTGGTATAATTTTTGCGTATCAAAGGCAGATAAAACAGAAAATTATTTATTAATAACCGGAAAAAATAATGGAAAAAATAAAAGTAACAATAGACGGAAATGAAGCTGCAGCTTATGTAGCGTACAGAACAAATGAAGTGATAGCCATTTATCCCATTACCCCATCCTCAAATATGGGGGAGTGGTGCGATGCCTGGTCAGCAGAAGGTAAAAAGAACATTTGGGGTTTAGTGCCCAGTGTAAGTGAACTTCAGAGTGAGGGAGGAGCCTCGGGAAGTGTACACGGTGCATTGCAGACCGGAGCATTGACAACTACTTTTACGGCAAGCCAGGGTTTACTCCTTATGATACCCAATATGTTCAAAATAGCAGGTGAACTAACCTCAACGGTTTTTCACGTATCAGCAAGGTCAATTGCGGCATCGGCATTATCAATATTTGGTGATCACAGTGACGTAATGGCAACCCGATCAACGGGATTTGCGCTACTTTCGTCCAACTCGGTTCAGGAAGTAATGGATTTTGCGCTAATATCACAGGCGGCAACACTGGAAGCGAGAGTACCTTTCATTCACTTCTTTGACGGATTCCGAACCTCACACGAAGTTATGAAGATAGACCTCCTTTCAGAAGAAGAGATCAGAGCAATGATTGATGATGATCTGGTGATAGCTCACAGGAAAAGAGGATTAACCCCTGATAACCCGGTTATGAGAGGAACCGCGCAGAATCCTGATGTTTATTTCCAGGGAAGGGAAACGGTTAATCCATTTTATATTAATTGTCCAGATATTGTACAGGCTCAGATGGACAAGTTTGCCAAACTGACCGGAAGGAGCTATAAATTATATGAGTACCACGGTGCCCCCGATGCAGAGAGAGTAATAGTAATAATGGGTTCAGGTGCAGAGGCAGTTGAGGAAACAGTAAGTTATTTAACTGCAAAGGAAGAGAAGACAGGGGTGCTGAAAGTAAGATTATACAGACCATTCTCCATAAAGAAGTTTATTGATGCATTACCAAAAACTGTGAAGACAATCACAGTTCTTGACAGAACAAAAGAACCGGGATCGTCAGGAGATCCATTATATCTTGATGTGGTAAACGCAATATCTGAAAAATATAACGAAGGTGAATTAGGGATGGCATATCCTAAGATTCTATCAGGCAGATATGGTTTATCGTCAAAGGAATTCACTCCAGCGATGGTTAAAGCGGTATTCGATGAAATGAAGAAAGAGAAGCCAAAGAACCATTTTACAATTGGAATTATTGAAGATGTAACAAATTCAAGTCTTGAATATGACGAATCGTTTACAGTAGAGCATCCGGAGACATTCACGGGGAAATTCTACGGATTGGGTGCAGACGGTACTGTTGGAGCAAATAAAAATTCAATTAAAATAATCGGAGAAGGGACCGATTATTATGCCCAGGGATATTTCGTGTATGATTCAAAGAAATCGGGTTCAACAACAACCTCGCATTTAAGATTCGGACCTGAGGCGATTAAGTCGACATATTTAATAAACAAAGCTAAATTCATTGCATGTCATCAGCAAGGATTCCTTGAGAAGATTGATATGTTAAGGGATGCAGCAGAAGGGGGAGTATTCCTCCTAAACACCCAAATTCCGAAAGAGGAAGTCTGGGATTCACTTCCGATGAAAGTTCAGCAGGATATTCTTGACAGGAAGTTAAAGTTATATGTAATTGATGCTTATAAAGTAGCAGGACAAACCGGAATGGGAGTGAGGATCAATACGATAATGCAGACCTGTTTCTTTGCAATATCAAACATCTTCACGAAAGATAAGGCTATCGAGCTGATCAAGAATGCAGTCAAGAAAACATACGGTGTGAAAGGCGAAAAGATAGTTCAGATGAACTTTGATGCTATTGACCAGACGCTAGCAAACCTGTTTGAAGTTGAAGTACCAGGGAAGATAACAAGTACATTCAAGCTAAGACCCGCAGTACCGGACCACGCGCCAGATTTTGTAAAAGAGGTAACGGGAATTATTATTGACGGACACGGAGATAAGCTTCCGGTAAGCAAGATGCCGCTGGATGGTACATTCCCGGTTGGAACAACGAAATGGGAAAAGAGAAATATAGCGCTTGAAGTTCCTGTATGGGATATTGAAGTTTGTATTCAGTGTAACAAATGTGCGCTTGTTTGTCCGCATGCAGCAATAAGAGCAAAAGTATATGACCAGAAATTAGTTGAAGGGGCACCTGAAACGTTCAAGTGGACACCATTCAAAGGGAAAGATCTGGGAGAAGGTTTGGCATATACCATTCAGGTTGCAGTAGAGGATTGTACAGGATGTGAACTTTGCGTTGACGTATGTCCGGCTAAGAATAAAAAAGAAGTCAAATTAAAAGCAATCAACATGGCACCACAAATTCCGATCAGGGAAACCGAAAGAACGAATTTCGAGTTTTTCCTTGAACTGCCGGAATTTGACAGAAGCAAATTAAATCTGACGGCGGTAAAAGACAGTCAGTTCCTTGAACCGTTATTTGAGTTTTCGGGTGCATGCAGCGGTTGCGGGGAAACTCCTTATGTAAAACTGGTAAGTCAGTTATTCGGAGACAGAGCAATTGTAGCTAATGCAACGGGATGTTCATCAATTTACGGAGGTAACCTGCCTACCACTCCCTGGACGAAGAACAAAGACGGACGCGGACCAGCATGGGCAAATTCTCTGTTTGAGGATAATGCCGAGTTTGGATTTGGATTCAAACTGGCAGTAGACAAGCACAATTTGCAAGCTCAGGATATTTTAGTAAAAATGAAGGGAGAAATAGGGGAGGAACTGGTTAATGAATTATTAAACGCAGATCAGAAAGATGAAGCGGGAATTTACGAGCAGAGGGAAAGAGTAGAAACACTAAAGAACAAACTTGCGGGAATGACGAGTTCGAATGCAAAGCATCTGCTTTCATTAGCAGACTATCTGGTGAAGAAATCAATCTGGATAATCGGCGGAGACGGCTGGGCATACGATATCGGATATGGCGGACTTGATCATGTTCTGGCTTCCGGAAAGAACGTAAACGTGCTGGTGCTCGATACAGAAGTATATTCAAACACTGGTGGACAGGCAAGCAAATCGACGCCACGTGCAGCAGTTGCAAAATTTGCGGCAGCAGGGAAACCAATGGCAAAGAAAGACCTGGGCATGATGGCAATGACCTACGGAAATGTTTACGTTGCACGAGTTGCAATGGGTGCGAATGATGCACATACCGTAAGGGTGTTCATGGAAGCTGAAGCATACGACGGACCATCAATTATAATTGCATACAGTCACTGTATAGCTCACGGTATCAACATGGGGACCGGAATGAAAAACCAAAAAGCAGCAGTTGATTCGGGTTACTGGCCATTGTTCAGATACAATCCGGACTGGGCAAACGAAGGAAAGAATCCATTCAAGCTTGATTCCAAAGGTCTGAAGATACCATTAAAGGACTATGCATATCTGGAAACCAGGTACAAAATGCTTACAAAATCACATCCTGAACTTGCCGCGCAGTTATTAGACGAAGCGCAAAAGGATGTCGAAAAGAAGTACAAGTACTACGAACGACTAGCAGAAATGAAATACGGACCTGAGGAAGGGAAATAATAATTTATGCAGCGTATGAAAATGCGCTGCATTTTATTTTTGATAAATAACTAAAAGTGAAACAAAGTAGAAATTAAAAAAAGGAATAAATATGAATTTATCAACAAATTATTTAGGACTTGAGTTAAAGAATCCTATAATCCCTTCTGCAGGACCATTATCTAAGGATATAGGAAGCATTAAAGCAATGGAAGATGCCGGTGCTGCAGCAGTAGTTTTATACTCCATCTTTGAAGAACAGATTGAGCACGAAAGCCTGGAGTTGTATCATCACACAACAATACATACCGAGAGTTATGCCGAAGCAACAAATTACTTACCGACTCCATTTGAGTTTAAAACCGGTCCGGAAGAGTATCTTGATCACATCAGAAAAATCAAGGAAAGTGTATCTGTCCCGGTTATAGCAAGTTTGAATGGAAAATCGATGGGAGGATGGACAAGCTACGCAAAGAAGATTGAGGAAGCTGGCGCGGATGCTTTGGAGCTGAATATTTATTTATTGCAGACTTCGCTAGTAAAAACCAGTGCGGAAATTGAGAAAGAGTATATTGACATTGTGAAAGCTGTAAAAGAGAGTGTTAATATTCCGATCGCCGTAAAGATGCATCCGTTTTTCACATCCGTAGCCTCGATGGCTGAGCAATTAAATCAGGCAGGGGCAAGCGGTCTGGTGCTGTTCAACAGGTTTTATCAGCCTGATATAGATCTTGAGAAACTGGAAGTTGTGCCGAACGTATTGCTGAGTACTCCTTTTGCAATGAGGCTTCCGCTCAGATGGATTGCAATGTTGTACGGCGGGGTTGATGTTGATTTTGCAGCAACCACGGGAATATACAACGAGAAGGATGTAATTAAAATGGTTATGGCCGGAGCAAAGGCTACACAAGTGCTATCGTGTCTGCTGAAAAACGGAATCGGTCATATAACCGATATGCTGACGAAGATGAAATTCTGGATGGAAGCAAATGAATATGAATCATTAGAGCAAATGAGAGGCAGCATGAGCTATCTGAATGCTTCGGACCCTGCTCAATATGAAAGAGCTAATTATATGAGTGTATTGCATTCATATAAATAAGCAGAAATAAAAGAAACACTTGTAACAAGAGCGGAGCTTACCACACTCCGCTCTTTTCGTTTTATGAGGAGAGGGAGGGATTTTTGTTGAGTTGTTGATTTGTTAAGTTGTCACAAAAGTCGAAGGACGAAGAGAGGGAGGGATGGAGGGAAATTGGAAGGTTGGGTTGTTGCCCCGATATATCTCCGACAGGCAGAACCTTGCAGAGAAAGAAAAGCACATTACAATGGCGTTTATTTAATTAATTTCATAATTGGAATGGGGTATCCAATCGAAAATAAATTCCTAAATGCAATGTAACGCAGAGCGAAAGCGATGTCTTGATTGGAATGAAACATTGCACAGCCCGGAAACCGAGCCACAGTAGGATAACCATACGCACAGAATTCCGAAGGAAAAAATTCAGTGTTTTACTAATTTTTAGCTTCATCTTTTTGGCGTTTCATCGAACGACAAGACATTTAGTTATTATTTTTAATTTTGTTGCAAGCGGGAGTTATCATTCTGAATCTTTTCTTTGTTTAATTACTCTTCAGGAATTAAATTAAAGTTTAATTTTTCAATTTTTTGTCATTAAACGGAGTATGGTTAATGTCAGATCAACATTCAACTGGCGTAAAAGGATTACCTGAAAATGCATACAGGGAGTTAAAGCAGGGGGAAAAATATATTCCCCTTATGTCGGCTAATAAGGTATATCCGGAAGTAAACATTTACACTGTAATAATGGGACTAATTATGGCTGTCCTCTTTTCAGCCGCGGCAGCCTATTTGGGATTAAAGATAGGACAGGTTTTTGAGGCTGCAATACCGATTGCAATTATTGCTGTTGGGCTTTCTGCCTTGCTAAAGAGAACCAATGCGCTTGGAGAGAATGTGATTATCCAGTCTATCGGAGCGAGTTCAGGAGTAATCGTTGCGGGAGCAATATTCACGATACCGGCACTTTACATACTGCAACTTGAAGCTCACTTTTATCAGATTTTCCTTGCTTCGCTTTTCGGAGGATTTTTAGGGATACTCTTCCTAATTCCTTTCAGGAAATACTTTGTTGCTGAAATGCATGGAAAATTCCCATTCCCAGAAGCAACCGCCACTACTGAAGTTCTGGTGGCAGGAGAAAAAGGGGGAAACCAGGCGGTGGTGCTGGTAGTAAGCGGATTAATCGGCGGGTTATATGATTTTGCAATAGCCGCTTTCGGATGGTGGAACGAAGTATTCACAACCAGAGTATTCGCATTCGGAGAGATGCTTTCCGAGAAGTACAAGCTGGTATTCAAGATGAATGTAGGGGCAGCGGTTATGGGGCTTGGGTATATAGTCGGTCTGAAATATGCGGCAATAATTGCAGCGGGTTCTTTTGTCTCATGGTATTTGCTTATCCCGGTAGTTACATATATAGGAGGTGGATTAACAACCCCTCTGGGCGCAAATGTAACGAAGCTTATCAGCGACATGTCGGCTGAGGAGATTTTCAGAAATTACGTAAGGCATATCGGAATTGGCGGAATTGCCATGGCAGGTATAATCGGGATTATCCGGTCATCGAAAATAATAGTATCCGCATTTTCACTTGGTGTGAAGGAAATCTTCGGGAAGAAAGCCGGCAGCGATAATGTATTAAGAACAGAAAAAGATATACCGATGTATATAATTGCCGCCGGTATATTAGTTACCGCAGTCATGATATTTATTTTCTTCCAGTTCGGAGTGGTAACCGATTTAACCCATGCGATTGTTGGATTACTCATAGTTCTGATTATTTCATTCCTGTTTACCACAGTTGCGGCAAATGCGATTGCAATAGTTGGAACAAATCCGGTATCGGGCATGACCTTAATGACTTTGATTCTTTCCTCGATAGTACTTACTTCGGTAGGATTAAAAGGGGAAGCCGGGATTGTATCGGCGTTGATAATCGGGGGGGTTGTTTGCACAGCATTATCAATGGCGGGGGGATTTATTACTGATCTCAAAATTGGATACTGGCTTGGATCTTCACCATATAAGCAGGAAAGCTGGAAATTCCTAGGTACCTTGCTTTCGGCTCTGACAGTGGGTTATGTGGTTATGATACTTAATGAAACATACGGATTTACGGGTGAAGGAGCACTTGTGGCACCGCAGGCTAACGCAATGGCAGCGGTAATACAACCATTGATGAGTGATCAGCCAGCACCATGGATGCTTTATATTGCGGGTGCCTTCATAGCGCTCATACTCACGATGATAAAAGTGCCGGCACTTGCTTTTGCGCTGGGAATGTACATACCGCTTGAACTTAACACACCTCTGGTGATTGGCGGATTAATCTCACACTATGTATCCACTAGATCAAGAGACGAAGGACTGAATACAGCAAGAAGAGAAAGAGGTACTTTAATTGCATCAGGATTTATAGCAGGCGGAGCACTGATGGGGGTATTCAGCGCATTCCTGAGGTATCTTGGATACAACTGGGTGGATGCAGAGTGGTTTGAATCCCATTCCGCAGAGCTGATTGCGCTTATGATGTTTGCATTGTTAAGTGCTTATATGATATGGGATTCGCTGAGGGCTAAGAAAGAAGAATAAAAGAATATTTAACAATAGAGAAAAAGAAAAGGATAGAAAGTTTAAGAATGAAGTTTAGCAGCAGGACGCACACATGCGGTGAGTTAAGAGAATCAAATATTGGCGAAAAGGTCGTCCTAAACGGATGGGTGGATACGAGAAGAGATCTTGGAGGAGTAATATTCATTGATCTGCGCGACAGATACGGATTAACACAGATTGTGTTCGAGCCGGGATATAATGAATCCGCCCATCATGAAGGAAAGCATTTAAGAAGTGAGTATGTTATCTCGGTTGAGGGGAAAGTAAGAAAGCGTCCGCAGGGGACAGAAAATCCAGAGCTACTCACAGGATATGTTGACGTAATGGTGGACAAGTTAATCATTCTGAATGAAGCAAAAACCCCGCCTTTCCAGATATCTGATGAGACGGAAGCCGGGGAAGATCTGAGGCTGAAGTACAGATTTATTGACTTAAGAAGACCGAGAATGCAGAAAAATCTGGTTATGCGACACAAAATGTACCAGGTGACCAGAAATTATTTCGACCAAAACAGTTTTGTTGAAATAGAAACCCCGATATTAATGAAAAGCACACCGGAAGGTGCGAGAGACTTTCTTGTACCGAGCAGACTTCATAAAGGAAAATTTTACGCTTTACCTCAATCCCCACAACAATACAAGCAGATACTAATGGTCTCGGGGATGGACAGGTATTTTCAGATAGTGAAATGCTTTCGTGACGAAGATCTCCGGGCGGACAGACAGCTTGAGTTCACGCAGATTGATGTTGAAATGTCATTTGTAGATCAGGATGATGTTTTCCAAATGATGGAAGGATTAATGGCAAAACTTTATAAGGAGGTCTGGAAAAAAGATCTGGAATTGCCGTTAAGAAGGCTGACGTTTGATGAGGCGATGGAGAAATACGGAAGCGACAAACCGGATCTTCGTTTTAATCTTGAGATGAAAACGCTGAATAAAGTGTTTGAAAATACGGGTTTCAAGTTATTCAGGGATCAGATTGAGAAGGGGATAGTAACAGGTTTGCTTGCCCCCGGATGCGGAGATTATACAAGAAACCAATTGGATGTACTTACCGACTTCATGAAAAAACTTGGTGCCGGAGGATTAATCTGGATCCGGGTGAAGGAGGAGGGACTTGAATCACCGACAATGAAGTTTTTTACAGAGGAGGAGCAGCAAAACCTTGTGAAAGAACTGGGGGCTAAGGCGGGAGATCTGATATTAATATTATCGGGCCAGAAAATAAAGACATTGAATCTGATGGGACATTTAAGGCTTGAGATGGCGAGGAGGCTTATGCTTATCAAGGCAAATGCCGAGCCAAAGTTATTATGGGTTACCGATTTCCCTTTATTCGAGTGGGATGAAGAGACAAAAAGATACTATGCAATGCATCATCCTTTCACATCTCCGCGAATAGAAGATGTGGATTTAATGGAAAGCGATCCCGGAAAAGTGAAAGCGAGAGCTTATGATCTGGTACTTAACGGGAGTGAAATTGCTGGAGGAAGCATCAGGATCCACAACTCGGACCTTCAGAAAAAAATGTTCAAAGCACTTGGGATAGGGGAAGAGGAAGCCGAGATGAAGTTCGGATTTTTAATGAATGCATTCAAATTTGGTGCTCCGCCACATGGTGGAATAGCATTCGGTTTTGACCGGCTTGCAATGATATTTGCGGGGGAAGAATCAATCCGGGAAGTGATTGCATTCCCTAAAACCGCCAGTGGTGTATCCCTGATGGATGATTGTCCTTCAAATGTTTCGGATGAGCAATTAAAGGAACTGCACATTAAGATAAGAAACCAGGAAAAACTTATATAAACACGAGTGAACTATTGTTTATAGTAAAATGTTTTAGAAAAAAAAGAGGTTTAGTATGCAAATAATAGATGTTGAATTTACGCCTAATCCACAAGCATTAAAATTTGTGGTAAATGAAAGACTCCTGAGCTACGAATCAAGAAGCTACAAGACAGAGGCAGAAGCAGAGAAAGATCCGTTTGCAAAAGCAATATTCGGGATTGAAGGGGTTGTATCTGTTTTTTACATGGATAAGTTTGTAACAGTTGAAAAGGGGGGAGAATTTCAATGGGGACCAATTCAGAAGAAACTGATAGAAACGGTAAAGAATTTTGAAAAAGCCAATATACCCGAGGAGAAAACCCCGGAAGGTCTTAATTTGGATGAAAGTGACCTGATGAAGCAAATAAATCAAGTTTTGGATCAAAAAATAAGACCTGCATTGGCAAATGATGGTGGAGGACTGGAAGTAATGGGTTTAGAAGGACTTACGCTCAGAGTAAGATACCAGGGAGCTTGTGGAAGTTGTCCGAGTGCCCAAAGAGGAACTTTAGCAGCAATTGAGGGACTTTTAAGACGGGATGTGCATCCAGGGATACAGGTTCTTCCCAGTTAAGGAAATTTTTCTGAAATAAAGAATTTTTGTTTGGTATTTAGTGATATTTTGTTTAAATTAGTAATTATTTTTTGAGATTATAGTGAATAAGACCAATAAAGTAGCTATCCTTATGGGCAGTGATTCGGATCTGCCAATAATGAGGGAAGCCTATGAACTTCTGAAGCAATTCGGAATTGAGTATGAGGTAAAGGTAATCTCTGCCCACCGATCGCCAAGGTATTTAACGGAGTACCTTTCCGACGCAATTGAGAGAGGAATAAAAGTAGTAATAGCAGGAGCAGGAGGGGCAGCACATCTACCCGGTGTTGTAGCTTCGTATTTTCCATTATCCGTAATAGGAGTGCCTGTAAAAGCCAAATCCCTTGAGGGATTGGATTCTTTACTGTCCATAGTCCAGATGCCTCCGGGAGTACCGGTTGCAACGGTTGGGATAAACCAGGCAAAGAATGCAGGGATATTAGCGGTTCAGATTTTAGCCACGCATGATAATGAAATGCTGGAAAAATTTGTCGCATTTAAGAAGAGACTCGAAGAAGATTCATTAAAGAAAAATGATAATCTGAATCTGTAAGATTCGGTGAATGAGTTGCCAAAGTTGAAATAACAGAGGCAGAAGGATTTGTTCTTAATTAATTTACTTTATTTAACAATAAATAGGAGTCCTATGAAATACTTAGTAACTTTTCTTCTTTTGTTCGTTTTTAGCGGACAAGTATTTAGTCAGGGTCAGACGATCCCTGAGGGTAAATCATCTCCCAAAATGAAAGTATCTGAGAGAATAACTGAATCAAATGAAATCAGAGCAAATTTCAATGCAACTGAATCAATTGTTTTTTCTGATAATTTCGATTCATATGCTAATGGATCATTAACATTTGGAAACTGGGTTTTGGTTGATGTTGACGGCGGATTAATAGGGGGTATAAATGGTTTTACATTTCCACATTCCGGAGAAGCAATTGCCTGGACAGTAGTAGACTGGTCATCTTCTACTACTATTGCAGCACATTCCGGGACTAATACAGTTGCAACTATGTACAATGATCCTGTAGTAGGGAATAACGACTGGCTGATTTCACCAGCAATTCCACTAACAGCCTTGACTAATGCCTATTTATCATTCTGGACACAAATCCTGTCAACTGCCTACGGTCCGGAATATATAAGCGTTTATGTCTCCACAAATCCAAATGCAGTTACACCAGCTGATTTCCCGGTAGATCCAGTTCAAGCTTACACTTTGAATACAGCAAGTACATGGGTAGAGCAGGTTATATCGTTGGATCAATTTGTCGGAAACACAGTAAGGATAGCAATAAGATATCATTCAACGGATGTATTTACCGTTCTTGTTGATGATTTTACGGTTGGATCATTAATTGGTCCGGGGATGGCATCAAATCCCACACCATCAGACGGAGCTGTTGGACTTCCTCTTTCAGGAAACAACTTAACCTGGGCAAATCCATCTGCAGCAACAACACTATCTGTATATTTCAGCAGTGATGAAACAAAGGTGCAAAACATGGATCCATCTGCTTTACTTTATAGTGGAGCAGTTGTAACAACACAATCATTAGCTTCAGTAGAGCCACTGCTTTATTCGACTTCTTATTATTGGAAAATAGTCGAAACAGGTCCAACTGGTTCAACAGAGGGACTCGTTTGGAGTTTTAGAACGATGAGAGATCCGGCTACATTTTTTGAAGATTTCACAGCAGGCGCAGGAGCGTGGACAATTACAAATGAAGCCGGAGCGACGTGTCAATGGACAATATTTACTCCTCCATGGCCAAATTCCTACATGGGATTGTTAGATGGAGCAGTTTTATCAGCTGATACTGATGAATGCGGATCCGGTTCTACGGCAAATACAACAGCCACCCTTAATACGGGTTTGAATTTTTCAGCGTTCAGCAAAGTATTCCTCGAATTTGATTCCGACTTCAGAGGTTTTTCAACAAGTGCGGATATGTGTTATGTTGACGTCAGTGTGGACGGTGGAACCGTTTGGACCAACGTTTTAACTTATCAGAATACATCAAATACCAGGATTACTGAACATGTATTAATTGATATTTCACCACTTGCAGCAGGTCAGGCAAATGTTAAGGTCAGATTTCATTCAGTTCAACCAGGTTGGGACTATTTCTGGGTGATTGATAATATTACCTTGTACGGAACAGATCCTATTCCGGTGGAATTAGCATCATTCGTTGCAAATGTAACAAACAACACAGTTGTTTTGGAATGGCAGACAGCAACAGAAACCAACAACAAAGGTTTTGAAATTCAGAAGAAATCTCAAAACGGGGATTTTATGACCATTGGTTTCACGGGGGGTGCCGGTACTATAACCCAAGCACAGAATTATTCATATACTGATTCGAAAGTGGCTGCTGGAAACTATACCTACAGACTTAAACAAATAGATTTTGACGGTTCATTTGAATATTCCAAGAATGTTGAAGTTAGTGTAACTAATCCGTTAGCATTCTCTTTAGAGCAGAACTATCCGAATCCATTTAACCCGACAACCAACATCAGATTTAACTTAGCTGCAGACTCAAGGGTTTCGTTGAAAGTATTTGATATCCTCGGACAAGAGATTACAACTTTAGTTAATGGATTAATGACCTCAGGTTCGCATACTGTGCAATTCAACGGAAAGAGTTTACAGTCAGGAATCTACCTGGTTAAGATGGAAGCTAGCGGAACGGACGGAAAGAATTTCTCTTCTGTAAAGAAGATGATTCTTAACAAGTAAGATTTGTTAACATTTCTCCGCAAAGAATTTTGCGGAGAAATTCTATTTTAATTAGTGCTTTATTTATTTAATTATTTTGGAGGTTCTATGCTAAAAAAAGGTTTACTCGTTCTTTTTTTGGTTAGTTTTTTAACTCTCAATGTACTGGCTCAGCTAGTGGATACAAAAGTTGAGAGCAAACCAACCCTGACGCAAGATCAGAAAGTAATGCTTGACCAAAACACCCCTTATGTAAATCCAAAAACTCTACCGATTGAGGGAGTAAAGGGAGTAATCCAATGGTCAGAAGGATTTGAAGGAGCCACCTTCCCACCAACCGGCTGGGCAGTTCATGCATTAGACGCCGGATTGTACACTTGGGAAAGATACGCCTCTACCCCGATATTCGGAACTGCAAGTGCAGCAGTCCGATGGGAAAGTTCAACCCTAGCGAATGATGACTGGCTGGTTACACCACAGTTTTTAGTTCATGGTGGTGATGAATTCAAGTTTTGGGGAAAAGGTTCATCATCTTTCTATGATAGTGTTCAGATATGGGTATCCACAACCGGTGGTGTTCCACCAACAGGATATACTTACATTGGTTCCTGCAGACCAATGGCAACTGCTACTTTATATGCATTCGGATTAAGTGCATACGCTGGGCAGAATGTTTACGTTGCATTCAGATATGCTGCAACAGATGAGTTACGTCTTTATGTTGACAGTGTTTACGTAGAAACACCGGTTGACAAAGACGTTGCACCGATTGCTTTAAATATGCCCGCAGAATTACCTGTGGGTCCATTTACTCCAATTGGAACGGTAAAGAATTTAGGTGCACTTGCACAGACATTCAACGTAACCCTGACAATCAATCCGGGTGGATACACACATACCCAGACAGTTACCAATTTAGCTCCGGGAGCAACCCAGGATCTAACATTCAACAGCTGGACAGCAAGCATGGGATCATTTGTCGCAAAACTGTTCACACAATTAAGCGGCGATATGGTACCGGGTAATGATACGCTTACTAAAAATGTAGCAATTGCCAATGCCATATATACGAACGGTCCATTTATTTCACATCCGGGAGGCGGACCAGGCGGAGCTGACGGAAGTGTTTTAGCTACCGGAATGAATATACTTGGATTTGGTATAAGCAACACAGCCGGATACAGAATGGCAGACGATTTCGTCATACCCCCTGATACAAGATGGCAGGTTGATTTAGTTGAGGCTTTTGGATATCAAACAGGTTCCACAACTACTTCTACGTTTAATTTCATGAACTATAAAATATGGAACGGACAACCGGGACAACCCGGAAGTGTTGTTGTTGCAGGTGATGCAGCAGGAACATTAAATCAGATGTCAGCCACTGCATTTACAAATGCTTACAGATACTCTGAAGGTGCTGCCGGAACAACCAGACCAATTATGAAGAATACAGCTACCGGTGGATTTACACTGGATCCAGGAACATACTGGTTTGATTTCACATTCGGCGGAACAGGCACATCCGGACCATGGGCTCCTCCAATCACAATTCCTGGAACTCAGGTTACAGGAAATGCAATTCAGTGGCAAGTTTCTACCTGGGCTCCGGCAACGGATTCGGGAGGAACTGCTGGAATATTTGCTCAAGGAGTTCCGTTTGTATTCAAGGGCGTTCTGCTTCCAATTCCTGTTGAGTTGACCTCATTTGTTGCAACATCAGACAAAGATGTTGTTACTTTAAGCTGGACAACTGCAACTGAAACAAATAACAAGGGCTTCTCTGTTGAGAGAAAGACCGCTGACGGTAACTTCACTGAGATTGCATTTGTTAACGGTAAAGGAACAACCACAGAAGCTCAGAGTTACATATTTACAGATAAAGGATTAACCGCAGGCAACTATACTTACAGACTGAAACAAGTTGACTTTGACGGAACATTTGAATATTCAAATGCTATTGAAGCCGCTGTTGATTTGCCAAGTGAATTTGCACTCGGACAAAATTATCCTAATCCATTCAACCCGACAACCAACATTGACTTTGCATTAAAAACTGATTCGAAGGTTGTTGTAAACATTTTCAATACACTTGGTGAGGAAGTTGCGAGTGTGGTAAATGCCGATCTTAAGGCAGGAACATACAAAGTTAACTTCAATGCATCCAATCTTACAAGCGGTATCTATTTCTACAGAATAGATGCCAGCGGCGTTGACGGAAGCAAGTTCTCATCAGTTAAGAAAATGATGTTGATGAAGTAATATGTCGTTCTGACGTACTGAAAGAATTAAGAAAGGCTGACCGGAATGTCAGCCTTTCTTGTTTTATAGCAAACTAACAGGAGGATTATTTAAGCAAAAGCAATGTCCTTGCCATCGCATTATTCTCTGTCTGGAGCCTGTAGATATAAATCCCTGAAGCAAGCTGATCAGATGAGAAAGAAACAGAATGAGTGCCGGATGTAAAATAACTCTCGTTGATTGTAAGGACTTTATTGCCAAGGATATCAAACAATGACAAATTTACGTATTGCGGAGCCGGTAAGGAGAAATTAATAACCGTAGAATTATTAAACGGATTCGGATAATTCTGAGAGAGAGAAAAAGTTAATTCGGGGGACACATCATTTATGTTTACGGTCTGCCCTGCGAATCCAGTTAACGGAACCTGTTTAAGCCCGGCGGTTGAGTAAATGTTTAAAGTACCTGATGATAATCCGGACACAGACGGGGAAAACAGGAGAGGGAGTTCAACCGAACTAAATGCAGGAACTAGAGCCACCGGAGTAAAAGAAAATGCTGAAGAAGATATTCTGATGCTGTCAATAGTAAGCGCTGAATTGCCTTTGTTTGTCAGAATCAAGGAAGAAAGAGAAGAAGAGTTAACAGCAGTTGTATCAAATCTTATCGTCATAGGGAAACAGTCTGAAAATCTGGTTACAGGGAATGATGTATTTGAGGTAAACGAGTATATTCTCTCAATTAATTCCGGGTGATCAATAAAAGGATTTGATTTCCCCTGATAACCTTTAATCAACAAGTTTCTTCTGCTCTCAAGGGAATCCACGGGGTCAATTATAGTAAAATACCTAAGTGCTTTTTCCTGATCAGCACCAAGATAGGAACCATAATTTTGAAATCTTATTATAAAATAAAAAACAGAGCGAGCAGTATTTCCTTTCTGGATATCACGAGGTTCAAAAACAGTCACTCCCGAAGAATCCGAACCACGTTTACTACCTCCCTGACTCCAGTTAACATTATTGACAACGAAACCAAACGGCAGATTGCCTCTGGTGTTATTTGCGCTACTGTTTGTGGGGTAAAGGTGGAACAAATCCGAGCGCATTGGTTCATTCTGGCTGAAGGTTCCCTGAGGCCAAGTATGTTCAGTATCAAAGCCGGCATTCTGAGCCTGAGTTCTGTTTTGTGCTTTGATTTTTATTCCTGAATAAATACATTCAATAGTATCTCCCGGTTGTTTATCAATAGTATCAAACATCCTGTCCCTAGCAGTATTATAACCGAGTGAAGTATGATTAGCGACAAGTGAAGCAAGAGCATTCTTTAAGGGGGTGTCGTATAGATTAAATGTCGTGTTTTGATAGAAGTCATTGTATGCACCTGATCCAGAGAAGTTAAGGTAAACAGCCAAGGACGAATCATCCGTTGCAAGGGTCATTGTTCCTGACTCGATAACATTTTGTTTAGGAGAAAAATAAAGAAAGATCAGTAAACTGTCAGAAGCGGGGACTGTAAAGGAGTTATTCGACAAATAGAATGAAGAATTAACGGTATTGACAGATTTAACAATAACCGATTGTGAATTTTTATTGATCAGATAAAAGGGAATCGAATCCTTCAAACCAACATAAACCTGGGAAAAATTCAGCTGGTTGTTGGACACGCTGATCTGAGGGAACAAGTCACCTGAAAAAACAAGGACAATTAAAATAAATAAAATTTTGGTCATAGCTGATAAATTAATTAATTTTGAAACTGTAAAAATAAAGATACTAATATGAGTAATTACAATAAAATTTTTGGTATGGTTTATTTGGCTATTTTTTTGTCTTTTATATGTATATTTTCAGCCAATGGACAGAAAGAAGCACACCAATGGACACCGCTAGTTGTGAACGACAATCAGAAGGTATGGTATGACTATAATCAGATAAAGCACATAACCTTACCCAAATTTGAAATATGGCTTCTGGAAGTTCACAGATCGCCCCAAAAAATTGAAGGGGTGGTCTCCGGAGTTATGAGGACCAAAACCTTATACAGGATTAATCTGGGAACCATGAGTTACGGAATTGTAGCGGTTGCTTACTATAATATTAACAACCAGGAACTCAAACGTTTTAATTATGAAATGGAAACATATGAGGAGAAGTATAAATACAGTTATCCGATTTTGGAAAAATCATTAGTCGGAATGCTTATCAAGGAGATATCGAAAAAGGAAACTAAACAGGACCAATGAGCAAGTACGAAAACTATGTTGAAGTAAGAGAGAGCGAAATACACGGTAAAGGGATTTTCGCATCAGTCGATATTCCTGCAAATGCACATATTCTTGTTATTCAGGGAGAAATTATTTCTGAAGAAGAATGCATAAGGCGGGAGAATGAAGAAGAAAATGTTTACATTTTCTGGAATGAGTTGAATTATATAGATGTGGCCAATACGCAGAAAATCAAGTACATAAATCATAATTGCGACTGCAACTGTGAGGTTTGGGACAGAGACGAGGAAAGTCTGTGGTTAGTTTCGAGCAGGGATATTAAAGCCGGCGAAGAATTGACTATTGACTATGGTTATGAGGATATATATGCTAATTGCGGGTGTGAATATTGCAGGATTGAAACGGATGCCATACCCTAAGAATCCGGTGTATAAAGAATTACCTAAAACAATGGAAAAAAATTCCAGCAATATATTTACTGCTTTATTGATTCTGACTGTATTGATGATAAGCAGTTGTGGAGAAAATAATCTGACAAATCCGGTTATTGTTAAACCGGACAAAACAGATATAACCGGTCATGTTTTTTCAGGTGGTATTCCTGTAGAAGAAGCAGTCCTAACTCTGGACACATTAACGACAGTTACCGATAGCACGAGTTTTTATGTTTTTAGTAATGTGACAGGGGACAGTTTCACCATTAAAGTAAGGCATCCTGAGTTTAGCGATTTTGAATGTTGTATCCCAAAGAGTAATCCGACGGTCTGGGATATTGAGTTAACAAGGACTCATTATGACTATTTCCCTTTGAAGATAGGGAATAAATGGAGATTTTCATTTACTTCATCCGGTTATGCAGGTAGTCCGACATCAGGTTATTCTTCCTGGAGTTCAAAAGAAAGATATATTGGGAAATAACTGCAAAAAAGAAGGTTGGGAAGGACAATATTTTCTCAGTTATGGAAAAGTATTCTGATTCAACCGGAACAGTAATACAGGATACAACTTTCAGTCTGGTTCTGGATAGTCAAAACAAAATCGGATACAATGGATGGAGTAGAATTCTTAAGGGGGGTTTGCCGTTTAACCGATATGAGTTGATCTCAGCAAATGAGACGAAGATGTATTTCCACACTTCAGGAGGAAGCGGGGATTATACTCTGAAACGTAAAACCGGTCTGACGCGTGCTTCATTATCTTATGGTGGAATTACAATGGGTTATAGCTATCTTACTGAATTGGAAGAATTTACAGGATACTAACCGGAAGGTAATCAAAGATTGTAAGATCGACCAAACCATAGCTCTTTTTTGTCATTAATAGCCTTTCTTTATAATCAGAAGTCTCGAAAACCGAGAATCAATCTGGTATCCGGCAATTCAGAAAAACACAGAAAATGGATATATTTCTGCAAACCCTTTCCTTCTGCTTCCCTTTCGGTGTCCTTTCGGCCCTTTTTCAGTAAACGATATCAGGCATCCTAAGGGCGCTTCAGGACAGCATCAACAGAAGTCAAATTTTGTCTTACACTATCTTCAGGCACTTTTCGAGATCATAAATTAAATCATTAACATTTTCGATTCCAACGGCTATTCTTATACCCCCGGGATCAATTCCATAATCAAGGATTTTATCTGCCGGAATAACTGAGTGAGTCATGGAAGCCGGATGTTCGATAAGTGTTCTCGTATGTCCCAGACTGACAGCAAGCGTCATTGTATAAGCATTTTTTGCCGCATAGTTCATAAATATCTTTCCTTTATTCCGTTTTTCCTCAGGAGATTTTCCCTTAAGACTGAAAAATATTAAACTACCAGGAGCAAAGTTATTATTGAAATCACGCATCTGTTTTTGCGCAATCGGATGATATTTATAGTGAGGTAATCCTGGATAATTCACTAACTCGACCTTAGAGTGAGATACAAGAAATTCCGATATGGAACGGGCATTTGAGATCTGCTTAGCGATACGAAGTGGCAGAGTTGGCAAACCATAAGTCAGGATAGTCCAGGCAGCTTTTGTGGCAAGAACCGCACCGTAATCCTTACGGAACAAGAGAAGAAGGTCACGGTACTTTTTCGCTCCTATAACCACCCCCCCCATATCAGTACCAAAACCGCCAATTCCTTTCGTAAGAGAGTGGACAACAAAGTCGGCCCCGAAGTTAATTGGTCTTTGACAGTATGGGGTAGCAAATGTATTATCGACAACTATATAGATTTTCTCGTTTTCCGGTCGTTTTTCGTTAAATTCATCAATTATTGATTTAATCTCATGGATATCAATAATATCTAGCGAGGGATTTGCTGGAGTTTCAAAGTAAACAACTCTTGTAGCAGAAGACAAAGAATCCCTGAAAGCTTCCAGATCCGTGAGGTCAACCGGAGTGTTTTTAATATTGAATTTAGGGTACCAATTGTTTAACAGCGAGAAAGTGCAGCCATATAAGGTACGGTGCGAGATAATTTCATCACCTGATTTTGTAAGAATACCCAGAACAGCCGAGATAGCTCCCATTCCTGTGGAAAAGCAAACGGCAGTCTCACCATTTTCGATAAATGCCAGATTTTCCTCCAGGAGATCCTTATTTGGTTCACCAAGTCTGTCGTAGATATATATAGGTTCGCTCTCCTCCCCCATGAAATTAGGATTAGCAAATTCCGAGAATCCTTCAGCGCCCCTTTCGACAGAATCAAGACGGAAAATTACAGAAGAAGTCAGAGGAGCAGTAACATGATGTGCATAATCCCATTTTTTCGAAATGTTTTTTCCGTAAATGACCCGCGTTTCCATAGAATACCGGGATTCATCGACACCATTTTCGTTAGTTGATTTTTTTTCGTCCATAGTGCCTCCTTTATAAATTATTTAATTGCATAGGTTAAATCCGAGATCAGGTCCTCCACATCCTCAATACCCACTGAAAGGCGAACAATTCCATCGGTCAAGCCGATTTTGTCCTTAACTTCCTTTGGTACAGAGGCGTGTGTCATGCTTGCAGGATGGCAAAGAAGCGATTCAACCCCTCCGAGGCTTTCGGCAAGAGTGAAGACCTTCACATGGTTCATCAGTCGCTTAGCATCCTCAAAGGAAGGGAGTTCGATTGATACCATACCTCCAAAACCATTCATCTGTTTTTTAGCCAGTTCGTGATGCGGATGGTCAGGAAGACCAGGGTAGATTACCCGATTAATTGCAGGATTGCTTTTCAGGGCATTCGCAATCGCCATCGCATTGGTATTGTGACGGTCCATCCTGACAGCAAGAGTTTTGGTGGAGCGTAATGTGAGCCAGCAGTCAAAAGGGGATGGTACTGCTCCTAGGGCATTCTGTATGTACTTAAGGCGTTCGAATATTTTTTCATTATTTGTTACTACAATACCGCCTATCACATCACTGTGTCCGTTAAGATATTTGGTAGTGCTATGGAGAGTTATGTCAATACCATGAATTAGCGGGTTTTGAAAATACGGGGACATAAATGTGTTATCGCAAACCGTAATCAGATCATTCTCTTTCGCCAGTGAGGAAACTGCTTTAAGATCAGTAAGTGTGAGCAGCGGATTGGTTGGTGTTTCAACATAGATTAATTTAGTATTTTCTTTAATAGCGCTTTTAATATTTGCCACATCGGAAGTATCCACCCATGTAAAATCAAGTCCAAAGTCCTTCATTACAAATTGGAACAAGCGATAAGTACCTCCGTAAACATTATCTCCCACTATGACATGGTCACCGTTTTTGAGCAGTGTGCAAATTGAATGAACTGCAGCCACTCCAGATGAAAAAGCAAGTCCGTATCTGGCTTTTTCGAGAGTTGCGATATTCCGCTCGAGTGAAAACCGAGTCAGGTTTGCAGTTCTTCCGTATTTATAACCCTTTGATGTTCCATACTCAGGCTGTGCATAAGTCGAAGTCATGTAAATTGGAGTAATGACGGCGTTTGTAGCCTCATCGGGTTGTTGTCCAGCATGAATTGCGTCAGTTGAGAAGCCCATAAAATCCTTTACTTTTTTAATAATTTAATAGCATTTTCAGTTGCGTGAATTAAAGCGTCGGCTCCAACATCAGAACCGGTTGCCTGTTGCATCCAAAGGTCAGGAGAAATCCTTCCGAGTCTTGCAGTCCTCTCAAACTCAGGTCCTATGGTTCCAGACTTTTTCATAAGCTCACCAATCTGATGGGCGATCAAGTGTCCGATAGGATAATCAGGAAGATATAGGAAGGAATGAATCATGTGGGAATAAACAGCGAGCAGGGTAGCGTCTTTTACACCGATAACCGGAGCGTAGTATTTATTCCAAATATTTTTTGCAATTGCCAAAACAGCCTGTTTTAACTGATCAGGAGTTGCGTTCGGATTATCATACATCCAATGCCAAACTTCCATATCCACCAGAGAAACTCCGGCAATTTCAAAAGTCTGCCAGAAGTCATTGATAGTTTCAAGCGCATCATTCTCAGGATCGGATGAAGAAAAACCGAGTAGTTCAAGGTCCTTCGCCTGAAAAGTAAATGCATAAGCTTCAGTGAACGCAGTATTAGGTACACCTGCAAGCGTGTAATAATCAATATCATCAAGCGAGATAGTCTGTTCAACATTGTGACCAAGTTCATGAATCGCAATATTGAAACCCTTAAAGTCCATGCCATCTTTTGATATACGGGTTCTGAGATATGCCATAGCTTCTTTCATGGAAGCCCCCATTGCATGTCCGGAACCGCGTGCAGGATCTACTCCGATATTACCGGCAATAATTTTTGCGCGCTCCGGAGTAAAACCAAGTTGAACAAGAATTTCGGGTAAAGCCTCTTTAAATGCATCCGGATTCGGGTAGCGTTGTCTTACAATTTCATCAAGTTCCTCTACAGAAGTTGTACCTTTTGGTTTGAAACCATTGAACCAAATATCAAAGGGTTCAAGATCACGACCAAGTTTTGCTTTTATTAGTGCAGCCACATCCTTAGCCAGAGGGGAGGAGAGGAGGTCCTCGAACATTTTTTTAACACGTGCTTCGCTTAGTTCCCGGTCTTCATTAAAGCGACGCTCAATATGAGTTGGGGCTGTTGGCGAATAAGGATCAATAAGTTTTGAAGCTAAAAAAGTTTTGAGCCAGATATCATAGCGGGTATCCGGTTCATTAGCGGTCAAATTTACATTTGATTTTACGATAGGGAATTCCTTATCAATTTCTTTTGAAGGAGTTACTATATTTGAAAAAGGATTCCAGTCGTAGTTTGGGTTATTTATAACTATTTCGGGAATGGACTGATCAACAATTCGCTCCATCACCTTGCGGATCATTCTTTGTTTTTCAAGTCCGTTTTTATCGTTTTGATAATTTGCTTTAATTTCATCACGAAGATTCCAATGTGAAAGCAGTCTCATACCCTTCGGAAACAGTCTTTCATTCTTCTCGTTCAACAGGTTGTACATAAAGATATTGTACTCAGCTATATACTGGTCTGACAGAGCACCGGCTACAGAAACCTTTTGAAGAATATCTGCCGGTATTCGCTTTGAAAAACGCTCTGCAAGACGCACTTCCGCCCACTGGCGACGCGTCCAGTTTTTCCCTTCGGTAGTCTTCTCTTTAATTGATTTAAGTGGGAAATTTAGCAGGGCTATAAAAGCGATTTTATTTTTAAAGAGATCATCATTCACGTGAGCAGCGGGATTGTATGCTGCGAAAATTTCATCAAAGGGATAGATAGGACCAAGATCAAGATCAGTCTGGAGTCTAAAATTCCTGCCAATCTCGAGCATATGCCCATCAATTTTTTCGAGTAGGAAAAGATATCGATTAAAGAGGGCATCAAGGTGGGACTGATCCCCGGCAAAATTAGTAAGAACGAACTCCTTAAAATTCTTATCATCACCATCCTCAAGCCTCCAAAATTCCGCAACTTGTTTTAGACCCGACTCAATTCTTATTTTCTGAGACTCTCCGTATTTCTGAAGAAGTTCATCTGAAAGTTTATTAACTGAATTATCCATCCAAGAAGGTTTCATATTTTGTGCCTTAAGTGTAACTTGTGAAATGATTAATAAAAACATCAGCATAAAGATAATTTTCATAATTTTACCTTACATTTTTTCAAAACCAAATTTACACAAAAAATGTCATACTAAAAAGGGGCAGGATCAGAGAAAAGCTTGGTTTGAGAACAACAAAGAGAAAACCAAATAAAACCTACCGGAAAGATTTTTTTTTACAAATAATCCTATTAATTTTGTAAGAATATTTTTTATGATTTCTTTAAATAAATATATGCAAAAAGATAATTTTTCTTTAAGCCATCCAAAAAGTTTTCTTATTCTTCTTATTAGTTTACTGATGATTGCCGGCCTTCATGGTCAGGGACAGCGAGGTAAACTAACCGGTACAGTAAAAGATGCCGGAACTGGAGAGCCCATAGTCGGAGCGAATGTTATGTTAGTGGGTACGACGATTGGAGGAGCAGCTGATCTAAACGGTAAATTTTCAATTCTCAACATACCAGGCGGGACTTACAGCGTAACTGCAAGTGCTCTTGGATATGCCAAATTGACGATCAGTGAGGTTGATATAATTGTTGACAGGACCACAGAATTAAAATTTGAACTCAAAGATGCAACGGTTCAGTTAGAACAGGTTGTTATAGTAGCTGAAAAACCCAAGATCATCAAGGATCAGACTTCCACCTCAACCACACTTAACGAGACACAGATCAAATCCGCCCCCATCGAGGGATTAAGAGGAGCACTTGATTTCAATGCCGGATTACAGAAATCAGCAACCGGAAATTATTCTGTGAGAGGTTCATCTTCTTATGAGTTGAATTTTCAAGTAAATGGTGTTGAGCAAGTGAATTCAGCCACAAGCGGCCCGGGTACTTTTGGTACTGAAAAATCGAACAACTCGTGGAAATACGACGTGAACCCGATAGGAGTTGCACAGATGCAATTAATAACGGGAGGTTTCTCTGCCGAGTATGGAAATGCACAGGCCGGTGTAGTGAAAGTGGTATTAAAAGAAGGAGCACCCAAATGTACGGGTGAGTTCAGGATGGAATACAGGCCTGCGGGGCAGTATCACTATGGCAGTTACCTTTACGATCAGAATAATTACGAATGGACAAAGTGGGGGAATCTTGATAATTGGATAGCGAGGGCGAAGAAATCTTCCGGAGGTTATGATGAAAACTTTCTCCTTTCTCTGGGAATTACTGCGGTTAACAGATACGGCTGGTTATATGATAAAATAAAAAGTAATACTGCAACAGCTGATGAAAGACAGTTGTTTGAATCAGTAGTTGACAGAGAAGTTAGATGGGCTCATGAGCTGTGGGTTCGAAACCACACTCCATCTGAAAATAATCCACTGGGTGTCTATGATTACAGGAATGGGGCTTATCAGAGATATATGTTTGGATTTGGCGGTCCGCTTGGGAAAGATCCCAATAAACTTAAATTCTATTTTTCAGGAGAATACAAGCACAATCCTACACGACTTCCAACCGCTGAACAGACACAAGTATATCAGAACTACATTGCGAATCTGACGTACCAGCCTATCCCAAATCATAAGTTTAAGGGGATGCTGAGTTTCCAGAAATACAGAGGAGGAATCTGGTCCGGTTCGGATGATATCAGATGGTCAGGAATTGCATTCACACCTCCCGGTTTATCATCGAAATATTATGTCAATATTGATCCGGTAAGAACAGAACAAACGATTGCACAGAGTCTAAATTATATATACATAATAAACAATCAGGCTTCAATTGAAGCAACCCTGACTCATCAGTATGAGAAATACGAACTGCCATATAGGTATTTGCCCGGATACACTCAAATCAGGGACGTTCTGGATAGTCTCTATGATCCGCAAGGTTCGGTTTTAAGAGCCGGTATTTGGTGGGAAACAGACTATTTCAGAGCACCGGATGCTTTCAGTACACTCTATTTTCAGGATACGAGGACAGATCACTGGAGTCTAAGTGTGGATTACACAAATCAGATATTGGAGACCAACCTGTTGAAAGCAGGAGCCAGAGCATATTATTGGGACATGTTCAACACCGGAGTTAACAGCAGTTTTCTGGCTAATTCATACATTACAAGAGCCGGATTTGCAGAGTATTACAGAGCTTATCCAACGAATTTCGCAGTATATGTTCAGGACAAAATGGAATACTCGGGAATGATAGCAAACATAGGTGTCAGAGCAGAGAGTTATAACTTCGGAACTTTGTATCCCATAGATATTTATAATATGTTTTATCCGGGCAAACCGGTTTTGAACAATCCCGGAAATCCTCTCAAAGAGCAATCCAAAACCCAGTTCATTATTTTACCGAGAATTGGTATCTCATTCCCGGTGGGCGAAAATACAGCTTTCAGAATTCAGTATGGACATTTTTCATCCATGCCTATATTCAGTCATGCTTTATCAAACAGAACGCAATCTGGTTGGACAGGTATGGGTAATCCAAATCTCGAACCCAAAAAGACCATTCAATATGAATTTGGTTTACAACAGATGCTGGAAGACGAACACAGGTTGGATGTAGCCTTGTATTATAATGACCGTGTGACTCAGATTGGATTACTTCCGGTCGCTTCTTATACAGGATCCAATACCAGAAGTGCTGGTTTTTCAGCAACCGGTGAACCGCTCTATTTCTATACAACTTTTGATAATAATGCATTCGGGGCAACGATTGGAGCTGAATTCACATTTGAGAAAATTAATTTCCAAAACTGGTCCTACCGGCTAAGCTATAGTTTATCTCAAACCACAGAAGGAACTTATGGACCATCCTCGATATATCCGGATCTGGATAGGAATTACCTTTCGAGGAAGTCAGGAGAAACAGTTGGGTATAGTGACAGGACTCACAATCTTAGAGGACTGTTGCAGTACAGATTCAACAAAGGAGAGGGACCTTCAATCCTTGGAATTTATATTCTTGAGAACACAATTTTAAGCATGACCTACACAATGCAATCGGGAGCTCCTTACACATATATTACCGGTTTTGATTTGAAGGATGTGGTGAATAACAGAAGATATCCAATTGAGTCGGTGTTTGATTTTAACCTGACAAAAAATATAACGATTGACGATCTTAGATTGATTTTAGGTCTCAGAATTATGAATTTATTTGATAACAAATGGTTAACCCCGATCTCAACAACTGAGGACATAACAAACTGGGTAGAATATGGATATACGACTGCGGACTTGGGGAATGATCCACTGAGAAAGAGTTATATAACGGCAGAATTCAAAGCATACAGAAATATTCCAAGGCAGATATTCTTCACGGTAGGGCTTGGTTTTTAAGCAAGGAAAACAAGGAATTAAGAGTTAGGAATTTATGAAAATCAAATTAATATTTCTTTTAACAATCGTATTGATCACCAATCTTTTCCCGCAAGTGGAATCTGCTCTGCAGGTATTCACCAGGGGCTCATTATGGCACAGTGTGCTTTACGGCAAAAGCGGATCATCTTTTAATGACTGGAAAAAATCGGGACCGAGTTTAGACTGGCCCGCATTCGACGCAAGTTGGATAAGAGAGGATATTGGTGGTTCTCCGACGCATCTTGCAACAGGCGGGTTTATTGTTGGAGCAAAGAAAACAAATGACTCTGTGTTGGTTGTAGAAGACTGGTCTATATACGCAGGTACCGTATCAACAGAACAGAATGCAAAGTATATTGTCAAGAAGCATGGGCATAAATACAAAAACGGCGAGAATTACTTCCTCAAAAAGAATGATAAGGAAGGAGAGGAAGTAATTGAAACAATCTGGGAATATAACACGAATTATATAGTGGACTCCACAATTGAGGAGAGACAGTTGCCGTTACGGGTCACGAGAAGGGTGCATCAGTGGAGTGGTAATGCGAAAGACGAAAACTATATTTTATACGAGTACATATTCAAAAATATTTACACAGAAATAAAACAAATTGCTCCGGACAGACACGTGGTTGATTCATTAAAAGACTTTATTGCCACAATGACTTATGCAATGCACTCAAATTCAAGAGCATGGACAGTTATATTTCCCCAGTTATCTTCGGGTGCCAGAAACACCTGGTTCTTTTATGATTCAAACAGAAAAATGATGTACGGAAGAGCAGCAGATTATCCGCTTTCGACTTCAAATGAGGAGTTTGGATTCAGTCCATTAATGGGAAGAGTCGTAAACGGAAAAGTTCAAGGGGAATACCTTGCTCCCGGATATGTTGGAGTCAGATTATTGTACTCTTCGAAAGACAAAACCGGAGGTACAACCAGAGTGGCAAAGTATGGATGGTCAGCCGGAAATAATACTCTGGATCTTCAGGGACCATTAACGGGGGTACCCGGTACCAACGAAGGAAAGTACGCGATGATATCGGATATCTCGAACGCATATCAATATGTAACATCACCGGCGGACACCACATTTATGCGAAAAAACAGAATGTGGTCGCTAATGACTCTGGGTCCGTGGGATTTAGCTCCGGGAGATTCAATAGTTATAGCAGTAGCCGAAGGGGTAAATGGTGCCGATTATTCATTTGCTATTGATCCCACAGTTACTTCGAGTAAGATAAATACTGAAGCGCAGAAAGCATTCAATCTTACTATGGACAAGGCAAAATTCACCTATGACCAATACCTGGCGGGGTATGGATTAAATCACCCTGATCCTCCTCCTGCTCCAAAATTTACAGTTGAGTTCTCAAAAGGGGAGGTAGTAGCGAATTCGCTGACATGGGGAAATGAGGCAGAAAATGTGCCAGATCCTGATGATGGAATCGATGACCTTATTGGTTATAGAATATACAGATCTGATTTCCTTCCGATCGGACCATGGGTTACAGTGGCAAATATCGTAAGAAGCGATCCAACTTATTATGATCTTACTAGTGGGAAATACACATATATTGATACCGCGGTTCAAATCGGACTTGCTTACTATTATTCTATTGTCTCGTATGATACAGGACGTGCAAGCTGGAGCGTCAATCCGACAGCGAGAATTCCGGAAACAAATTCCAACAGGGTTCCACCGTTGGAGTCCTCAATATTTGCAAACAGAACTCTTACTCCGTTTCTTGCAACATTAAAAGCAAAGGACAATCCTAATGAAGTTCTGGTGGTTCCCAATCCATTTGTAATTGGGGAGGGCTTCAGCCGGCCGGGTGATTCTGATCAGATACAATTCGTAAATGTACCAAATCCAAGTTCAATAAGGATTTATACGATAAGGGGAGATTTGGTAAAAAAGATAGAAGTTGGAGCGAATGTCGGAGGAATAGTAACATGGGATCAGACTTCAGATTATGGTCAGTATGTGGAAAGCGGGATTTATATTTTTCATGTTGAGTCCCCATCAGGTATAAAAATCGGAAAATTAGCAATTGTCAGATAGAAGATTAAGAGAATAATCGTATGAAAAGAAATTTTATTTTAATGCTGATCGTTTTATCATCATTCAGTATCGGGCAAGATTTTAAGAAAACAGCCACTTCGGGCTTTGTATTCTTAAATCTCCCCGTGACAGCACGCAGTGCGGCACTTGGTGAATCGGGTGTTGGATTATCCAATGTAAATGCTGCCGGTATTTTTTCGAATCCGGCTTCTACGGGTTTCACAGATCAGTTGATATCATTCAGCACATCTTATTCCCCGTGGATTGCGGAGATCAAGAATTATGCTTCGGCAATATCTTACAAATCGGATTTCGGGGTTATTACCGCAGGATTTATAGGAGTAGATTTTGGGAGTATGCCCAAGACAAAGAAAATTGAGGGACAGAGGGTATATGATGTAATAGGCAGTTTTTCGGCTAGTGCACTTGCTTTTGGGCTTTCCTACTCCAGAATGCTGACAGACCGGTTTTCGTTTGGTGTAACTGCCAAATATGTTCAGGAAACAATAGATATCTATAGTGCCAGCAATTTCTTATTTGACGGAGGTATACTGTACTACACGGGATTAGGGTCATTAAGATTAGGGGCTATGATCCAGAATTTTGGTGTTGACACAAAGTATAAAAACGAACCATTCAAAATGCCGTCAAATCTTAAATTGGGACTTGCCGGTGAATTATATGAAAACAAGATTGAGGGATACAGAGTCACGGGAATTGTAGAGGCAATTCATCCAAACGATAATAATGAACGTATAAACTGCGGTCTGGAAGTATCTTATCAAGAGATGTTAATCCTGAGAGGCGGGTACAAATTCTTTTATGACGAGGAGACATACAGCGTTGGGATTGGATTAAATCCAAAATTTAATAATTACCCCATCGAATTTGATTTTGCTTATAGTGATTACGGAAGGTTGGGAGATATTCTTAGATTTTCTTTTTTAATAGGACTGCAATAACCAAAGATCGGTAATAAAGGAAGAATTTAACTATTTAAAGAATTATGAATAAAAAAATACTTAGCAAGGTTATTATATTTTTAATGTTTCTGACCGGTTTGTTAACCGCTCAGACATTGAAGGATATAAAAATTTTTTCGGATTACTCATCCGGAATTGACAAAAGGTTTCTCGTCTGGAAGGCTGCCGGAGTGGGTGGTGGAGCAGATATTAATTTTGAACTCTATGAAGGCCTGACACTCGGAATAAGTGCAGGGTACCAGCTTTTCACGATAAATCAAGATTCAGTTATTCAACAGTTGCAGTGGGATTTCTGGGAATACCGGTACAAGGGGAATATCTCAGTTGATCTTACCGACACAACCATAAAAGCTACCTTGAGTCCATTTGAAAAAATGGATGTCATGCCTATCAAGTTGAATTTGGAATATAACTACTCCCCGGTTGCAGATTTGACAATCACTCCGTCACTGGGAGGAGGGATTATTTTTTACACAAGAAGGATATACATAGAAGAGACTTGGTCAAAGTACTATCCGACTGTGGGCTATACATTTATCTATTCTTATCGTAACTTTGCCCCATTCAAGTCCGGAAATCCGCTTTTTATTTCGAGTGGACTCAACGCCTCTTATAAACTGACGGAGTTATTCAGTATTTATGGTGGGTTTAATTATAATCATATAATAGCTACAGATGGGGATTTCGGTTATGATATTTTCCCGTTTAAGAATTATTATAGTGTGAAACTAGGTTTAACATTCATGTATTAATTATGAAGAACACAATGAGAATTTTAATTCTGTTACTTCTTGCATCAGCAAGTTTATCAATGACTCAATCACAAGACAACAAATTTGTTGTTACAGCAAGTGGAAACTATTTTTTCCCGGTTGGAACACTCGGTGACAGGTTCAAAGCCACAACTGGCGGGAGTATCGGGTTTGGCCAGGAGGTAAATAAGATCTGGACATGGATAGGAAAGTTTGAATACTTTAAGTTTACAAAAGTAAATGACGAAAAACTCTTTATTACCAGAAAGATCACGACAAATAATGTTGAGAAAGAATACACAATTCCTATTCCCAAGCTAACCATGGATTTGGAAGTGGGAGGAGTATCTGCAAATGCCATTGTGAAACTGGCCGATTACGATTTCATCCGGGCAAACATGAACATTGGTTTTGGGATATATAACTGGAGGAGCGACCGGAGCGCCTACTACGATTCGGTTTATGCAGTTGGAGATAGTTCCTTGCAGATATTTGCAGGGTATCTGGATGTTCCGGCAAAGGAACAGATGGACTGGAGCGGCGGAATAACAGCGGGAATAAACGTTGATATAAATGTTTATGGACCTGCCTGGATTACTTTAGGGGGGAGCTATAAGATTATTATGGGAGAACTTTGGCCTACGTTAAAACTCGACCTTGAAAATGTGAGTGGTTTTCAAATGGGGGAAATCTCTGGCGGTATAAAAGTATTCCTATAGTTACGTTTAAATACTCTGCCCGGGTATTTCCCGATAATTGACAGTTAATTAATAAATTTTCTTCAAGAGGACTACATGAGAAGAATTGCGTTATTTCTATTCCTTATTATTCAGTTTGTAAGTTTTGCTCAATCGTCTATCCGCGGTGTATGGATGACAAACGTCGATAGTGATGTGCTCCGTTCCCGGGAAAGGATTACGGAAGCTGTGGAGTTGTGTGAGAAATCGGGTATTAATACAATTTATGTGGTTACGTGGAACAAGGGTTTTACGATATACCCTAGCAAAATAATGGAAGATCTGTGCGGTGTCAATATTTATCCGGACTTTGCCGGAAGAGATCCCCTGAAGGAAGTAATTGAGGAGGCGCATTCGCGAAACATGAAAGTATATGCCTGGTTTGAGTTCGGTTTTGCAGCATCGTATAATCTCAACGGCGGACATATTCTTAAACTAAAACCTGAATGGAAAGGGATAGATTATAAAGGGAGACTAGTAAGTAAAAACAATTTTGAGTGGATGAACGGATTTCGTCCCGATGTTCAGGATTTTATGCTATCCCTACTGCTGGAAGTAGTTAAGAATTATGAAATAGACGGGATACAGGGAGATGACCGTTTACCGGCAATGCCTTCGGAATCCGGATATGATGATTATACAGTTAAACTTTATAAAAAAGAGCATAACGGAAAAGAGCCGCCATCAAATTACCGGGATACTGATTGGATTCAATGGCGTGCCAATTTATTGACGGAATTTATGGGAAAGATCTATCAGTCAGTAAAGGCAATCAAGAGCAATGTGATTGTTTCTATGGCTCCCAGTATACATCCCTGGGCAAGAGATGAATATCTTCAGGATTGGAACGAATGGGTAAAACGCGGATATGTAGAGGAGATCATTCCTCAGTTGTACAGATATGATTTGCAAGCATATCAAAAACTTTTTGATGATATAGTTAATGAACAAATCTCCAAAGAAAAAATAAAGATTTTCGTTCCAGGAATATTACTAAAAGTTGGTTCATACTATGCAAAAGAAGAGTTCCTGAGAGAGATCATCAAGCTTAATCGCCAGTATGGAATAGATGGAGAAGTTTTCTTTTTTTATGAAGGGATAAAAAATTATCCGAACTTTTTCTTTAATGAGTATCAAACAATAAGATAGAAAGAATTAATGAAAAAAGCCGTTATCATAGTTCTGTTATTATTTTGGACAAATAATTATCCTCAACCCCTGCGCGAGTTAAGAGGGGTTTGGATAACAAATGTAGACAGCTATATTCTATACAGCGATAAATCAATTACGGACGGGATGGAATATCTGAGTAAAATCGGAATTAATGTTATTTTCCCTGTGGTATGGAACAAGGGGTATACACTCTATCCCAGTCAAGTAATGCAGGAGGAATTTGGTGCACCGATAATTCCGGTTGCCCAATTTCAGAACCGGGATCCCCTCGACAGAATTATTTTAGAAGCTCACATCCATGGAATTGAGGTTATTCCCTGGTTCGAATTCGGATTCTCACCTTCCTACTCCCTGAACGGGGGACACATATTAGCGAAGTATCCGCAATGGGGAGCGAGGGATGCTACCGGAAATCTTGTGGTTAAAAATGGATTCGACTGGATGGCAGGAACAAATCCGGAAGTTCAGAATTTCCTGTTATCACTTATTACAGAAGTGGCAGATAAATATGATATTGACGGAGTTCAGGGAGATGATAGATTGCCCGCAATGCCTTCCGAAGGGGGTTATGATTCAGTAACCGTGGAGATTTATAAGGCGGAGAATAACGGGAATTCTCCTCCAACTCATACATATAATGCTGACTGGATGCGTTGGCGTGCAAACAAGTTAAATGATTTTTTCAGAAGGATGCGTGATTCAGTTAAAGCGAGAGGGGAGCATCTGATAATTTCTTCCGCACCAAGTGTTTATCCATGGGGTTATCAAAACTATTTGCAGGACAATAAATCATGGGTTGACAGCGGGATTGTTGACAATTATATTCCACAACTTTACAGAGATAATTTTGCCAGTTACTCAAACGAAGTAAATACGCAATTAAATTATATCTCACAGGGGAAAAGAGATATTTTCTTTGCCGGGATGCTGATAAAAGCAGGAACATATCTTGCACCGATTGACTACCTTATCAACGGAGTAAGTTATAACCGGACAAAAAATGTAAAAGGCGAAACGTACTTCTTTTATGAAGGGCTCAGAGCGGAAAATGGAATAAGAGGAGATACACTAAGTAAGCGTTTTTATTCACAGAGCGCTTTACTTCCCTACAGAAACGGTAATATTTTCAGACCCAAGGCAAAAATCCTTAATGAAGAGGAGACAGGAGTAGTGAGAGTCGGAAACTGGTATCAACTTCCGGTGGTTGGTTATAAGCCAAACATATACAGGGCAAGTGATTCTGCTTACGCATCAATAACCTATAATTTCCAAGTCCCGTTTTCAGCCTGGTTTTCGGTATATGCATATCAAGTGCCAAATTTTATTTTTACCAGTTCGGCAAGATATCTTCTTTATAGTGGAGCAGATTCAACCGAGGTTATCTTCAATCAAAGTGATCAAAAGAACAGTGGCTGGCGCAAAATCGGAGATGTATTTCTTTCAGAGGGATACTGCCCTGTGCTAAAACTCGATAATACCTTAATGGAAACAGGTAAATATCTTTTGGCAGATGCGGTCATGATTATGATAAACAGAAAACTCAGTCCTGATGTTGTAGTTACCTCACTCGACGAGAAGGAGGCAGCAGCAGATGTCAGCGATTTTGAATTATTGCAGAATTATCCAAATCCTTTCAATCCAATTACGAAAATAGACTACTCTCTTCCGTCACGGTCCAGGGTGTCGATTGTGATCTATGACATAATGGGAAGAGAGATAGAAGTTATAAAGGACAGTGAAGAAATGGAAGGGAAACACCAAATCATATTTGATGGAACTCATCTTAGCAGCGGAGTGTATTTCTGTCAAATCCGGCACAAAGCAGGTTCCAAAGTAGTAAAAATGGTATTAATGAAGTAACTCATAGTTATTATCTTTGAGACGTGAATAAGAGAAACCAGAAAAGAATTTTTCGCAGATATTCAAATAGTGGAAACGCAATATAGAAATACAAATAGCAAGATAACAGACGCTCTAAGGATAATAAAAAAAATAGTGCTTTTAAGTATTATTATCATTATTTCGGGGTGTAATGCACCAAGAGAAAATCCGCTTGATCCCAACAATCCGAATTCAAAAGTTAGTACTATAGAAGGATATATAAAGACAGAGAGTGTCCCCAGAACTCCTTTGAGCAGTGTGGTTATTTCAAACCAAAAGGGAAGCATAGTTGCAGAGACAAACAATGCAGGATATTTTCAAATCACCAGCCTTGAGCAGGATGTGGCATATCTTATTTTTAACAAAGAAGGATATAAAAAGGATTCCATAAAAATAAACTGGGACGGAGAGAAAAAAGTATATGTTGAGAGTTATCTTAATCAGATCCCACATCTTGACAGTCTCAGAATATACAGTATAGTTATGAGCAGGTATTCCCTTCCTCCGCTCAGCCAGTTGGTTGTAAAGGCAAAAGTGAGCGATTCGGACAAAGATATGGATTCCTTAATAATGCAATGCGAATCAGCCGGATTCAGTCAGTATATGACTTATAATACAAACGATAAATATTACGGTTGTGAGACGTACCTTTATGATTTGCCGGTAGGAAATCTTGAAGAACTAATCGGAAAAGAAATTAAAATTATTTCCCGTGAAAGTAAAGGAGAGTTAAATGTAATAGGAAAGGGTTCTTTGATAAGAGTAATTTCAAAGGCAGTTGATTTTATCAGTCCGTCTAATTATGATACCGTTTCCGGAAGACCGGTTCTCAAGTGGTACGATTATGAATCGGGGTTCAGTTATTATCAGAACGTAGAGATTTATAGTTATGAACTGGATTTTAGCAATGTACTTGTATGGAGTAAGTCGGGGATTTCGGCTGATTCCCTATCTGTTGAAGTGGATAAGGATCTTCCAACGGGGAATTATTTCTGGGTTATATATTGTGTGGATGAGTTTTCGAATAAGATTCGTTCAAATCCAGCCTCCTTTTACATAAGAAATTCTAAATAATTCATTTTGTATAGAAATTGAAAAAAGAAATCGACCAAATAAGATTAATTGATAAAGAACAATTTGATGTGCTATACTCAATTTCCAAGGCATTAAATTCTGTAACGTACGAGGAAAATCTTTTTGACGAAACTATAGATCTGATTATAAAAATATTAAATGCGGAAAGAGCACTGTTCGTAAAATACGAAAAAGAAGCCGGAACATTTAAAATTGTAACAGCCAGGAATATAAACAAGGAGAGTATAAGTGACCTATCCTCTTTTTCATCAGGAATACTTCAAAGGGTAATTGAGACCAAAAAACCCTGTATATATCACGATGTTCAGAACGAACCGGGGATTTCTCAATTCAATTCTGTTTTAATTCATAATATCAAGTCTGTTGTTGGAGTTCCGATATTCAGTCACGGCAAAATTGCCGGGGTTATTCTGGCGGATAGCTTGATGAATCGACAGGAATTCAATGAAGAGAATTTGCTCTTCCTCGATTTTTTCGGGAATTTGGTATCCCTTGCACTGGATAAGATTAGCAGCTATGAGAAGCTAATCGATGAAAATACGGTATTAAAGAATCAACTTGAATCGTTCAACCGTATTCCAGAACTAATCGGCGAGAGTTTTTCGATGAAACAACTTACAGCGCTGATTCACAAAGTTGCCAAGACAGATGCCACCGTACTTTTATTGGGAGAAAGCGGGACCGGGAAGGATTTGGTATCCAGAGCCATACATATGCTCAGTAAAAGAAAGGATAAACCCTATCTGGCACAATTCTGCGGTTCTATTCCGGATTCATTACTGGAGAGTGAATTATTCGGTTTTAAGAAAGGGAGTTTCACAGGCGCAAATAATGATAAGAAAGGACTTTTCGAAGTCTGCAACGAAGGAACATTCCTGCTTGACGAAATAGGTGATATATCAATGTCCTTGCAAGCCAAGCTTCTCAGAGTGCTTGAAAATAAAGAAATAATCAGGATCGGCGAAACCTATCCGGTCAAAGTTGATGTTCGTATTATTACAGCTACAAATAAAAATCTGAAACAACTGGTCAAAGAGGGGAAATTCCGGGAGGACTTGTTTTACAGGTTGAATGTTTTTCCCATCACAATACCTCCCCTAAGGGACAGACGGGGAGATGTACAATTGTTAGCGAATCACTTTGCTAAAATTTATTTTGGAAAGCAGATCGAGATAACCCAGGAGGCAAAAAACAAACTTGAGAATTATCATTGGCCCGGAAATGTCAGGCAACTGGATAATGTAATTCAAAGAGCCGCGATACTATGCGATAACGAAGTCCTTATGCCTGAGCATATTATAATTGAGGAAGGAGATGAACTAACAAATTTTTCCGGGACACTTGAGAGCTTTGAGAAACTTATACTCCATAAAAGATTGAAAGAGTTTAATGGTAACAGAACTCAGACAGCAAAATCACTCGGAGTATCGGTCAGATGGATACAAATGAAACTCAAAGAGACAGAAGGAACCAATGAGCAATAGCGGAAAAAAGTTGCTTTTTGGAAAATTCGAGATTATCCAAACCATAAAAAAAGATGAGTTTGCAAACGTCTATTCTGCCCAACATCATTATTTGGGGAAAAGGATCATAGTAAAGACTCTTGATACTAATAATCTGAGTGATCAGACTGTAAAGGAGCGATTTAAACGAGAAGCAAAAATACTTGCCCATCTTGACCATACAAATATTATCAGGGTACTTGACTTTGGTTCGGAGCAAAACCAGTTGTACATCTCTTTTGAGTTTTTTGAAAGCAGGAATTTAAGAGAATATCTCAAACAGGAAAAGCCGAATGATGAAGAAAAGAAGCGGCTTTTTATACAGTTATTAAAAGGATTGGATTATGCTCACAGAAGCGGAGTAGTTCACAGGGATATAAAACCGGAAAATATACTTGTGAACGAAAAAAGCATCCTGAAGATTGCTGATTTTGGTCTGGCATCCGCTACTAACGATTCCGGAGTCACTATGAAATCAACCATCCTTGGAACTCCAAGTTATATGTCTCCTGAACAGATTACCGGTGGGGAGATAAGTTTTCAAAGCGATTTATTCTCAGTAGGTATAGTTGCTTTTGAAATGTACACGGGTATTAATCCATTTGCAAAGAATGACATAAATTCCACCATAAATTACATACTGAATTATGACGAATTAGCTCTGGATGGAATAAATTCTATACCAGAAGATGTGAGAGATATAATCGCAAAACTGTTAAAAAAGAACAAGGCAAAAAGAAGCAAAACGTGCATCGAAGCGCTTGCGGAGATGAATGTGCCGGTTGAAGAAATCCGAAATAAAGAAGTTAAGAATGAGTCTGTAAAACACAAATGGTGGCTAATTCCTATTTTCTTAATACTTTTTGTACTGGTTTATTACATAGGGTTTAAGGGTAGCAATTCAGATTTGGAAAGAAGGAACCAGACCATTTCAAAAGAGGAAAATCCGGTCAGGGAAACAGTGAGTATGCCAACCCGACAAAAAGGAACAAGTCATGAAACAAATAACAAGACAGAAGACCCAAGCGGGTTGCCCCTGAAAAAAGAAGAAATAATCAAAAACGAAAAGGACAAAACTGAAGAAGTAACGGATATTGATGTCAGTATAAACTGCACACCCTGGGCAACGGTATATATAACGGACAGAAGAGTTGATATTACTCCAGTTAATAAAACACTCCAATTAAAGGAGGGGTTGCAGGAGATTAAAATGGTACATCCTGATTATCCAGAATATATAACAAGAGTTGAAGTAAAAAAAGGTGTTCTGCTTTCTCTAAAAGTAAATCTGGACGAAGTGTTTGGAAGTGTTGGGTTTCAGGTATTGCCATGGGGGGAAGTTTTCATAAATGGGAAGAGTTATGGAGAGACGCCAATAATGCGGAAAATCCATTTGGAAACCGGATCATACGAAATTATTATTAAGAATCCGGATTTTCCCGTTTATTCAGAAAAAGTCAAATTGAGTAAGGGAGAGGATTTGCTTGTCAAACATAACTTTGCTAAATGAAGGATGATAAGAGTGGTATGGAAATTGATAACAAAATAGTATGGAAAAAGTAAACAAAATAATATTCCTGATAATCATCGCCGGTATTTCTCTTACGGGTCAAAGTCTGACCTGGAAAGTTACCGGACGCATGCCCGTTCCCGTGTTCGGCGGGGAAGCAATTGTGAAGGACTCCCTTGTATACATTTTAGGAGGTTACAGTGATTCCCTGCGCCGAAAAGTTGATCTTATTCAGGAATATAATCCAGCTACAAACCAATGGCGTCTTATTGGAAATATGAAATTAAGAAGACAAGGATTTTTTGCAGGAGTTCATAACGACAGCGTTTATATTTTCGGCGGAGTGTCCGGATTAACCCAGTTTAAGGATTATCTGGAAATGTGGAGTTTTTCAGGGGGATCAGGATATTTGACTCTGAATCCAAATTTTAACAGAATATACCCATCGGGTGAGATTTATAACAATAAGTTATATCTTATTGGGGGACTGCAGAATCACAAGACAGATACTCTGGGAATTAATTATCTGGCCGAATTTGATATTCCTTCAAGGAAATTCACATACATGACAAATGGTCCCTTTAACCCAAGCAGCTCACCGGCACAACAAATGACGGCAAGGATGGACAGTACAATATATATTTTCGGGGGGATTCAGTTTGGGATATCACAGAATATTTACAGGTTTAAAATCAATAGCCGGAATTTTGTAAAGTTAACGACAAAAATGCCCAAGGGAAGAGCGGGGGGAAGCGCAGTGGTTTTCGGAAATAATAAGCTATTTGTTTTTGGTGGTTTTAATGAGGGGAATAATTCCCTGAGTAATTCGGATATTTATACGGTCTCCGGGGAGTCTATTACCGTGCAACCGGGACCAGTAATGAATTATCCGAGACGCGAATTCATGTCAGTCCGGTATAATAACTCTATATATGTATTCGGAGGAAATTCCAACAATCAGAATGTGCCCTATATTGAGCGACTGGATTTTCTAACTGATGCGGAAGTTGGTTTGGATTTAGTCCCGGAAGTTCACATTCTTGAGCAGAATTATCCTAACCCGTTCAATCCCACTACTACCATCAGGTACAGGATTGATACCAGTGAAACGGGTTTCGCAAATGTATCCCTGATTGTTTATGATATTATGGGAAATATAGTTGCAACACCAGTGGATCAAGAACAGCGAAGCGGTCTTTATACCGTGGACTTCGACGGCAGGGAACTTTGTAGCGGGGTCTATTTCTACAAGCTTACGGCGGGGGAGAAATCGTACGTCAAAAAAATGCTGCTTATTAAGTAATGAGGGATTTTTTAATAATTTTGCTCCTGGGCTATGCAATTAACGGGTATTCACAAGAATACAGTCCCTCAATAGACTCCCTTAAAAAGATGTTCAATTCATTCGAGTATATGAAAGTCATCACATATTCGGGGAAGTTGTTGTTGAATAAGGAGCTCGACAGCCGGGAAAAAACGGAGATTCTGAAAATGAAAGCTATCTCCCACTATCTTTTATGGGATGAGCAATCCTCGGAGCTTTACTTCCTCGAGTTGTTGAAAATAAACCGTGACTATGAACTTGATACCCGAGAAACCTCCCCCAAGATTGTTGCCTTTTTCAACAAAATAAAGGACAATTACCTTTACGAACTTTATAAAGAAATCGCAAAAAAGGATAGTCTGGAGGAGATTAAACCAGTTCCTCCGGAGCAGAGAGTGGTAATTGTAAAAGAGCAGAATTACAACTACCTGAAATCCATGATAATCCCCGGCTGGGGGCAGTATTGTTCGGGGGAGAAAGTTAAGGGGATCTCGTTCGGGATACTGAGTAGTACGGCTTTAATTTCCTCGGTTTACTTTATTTTTGATGCAAACAGGAAAGAGAAGGAGTATCTGAGGGAAACTGATCCCGCCAATATCGAAAGAATGTACCAAGATTACAACACGGCGTATAAGTGGAGAAATATTTCATTAGCTATTTATTCAGCGCTTTGGATATATTTACAACTGGATTTCTACATTTTTCCTAAAAACTCAGTGCAGGAACAAATTACGCTAGCTCCTCTTCTTTCCGGCAGGGAAAAGTGGGATGGTGTAATAATCAGATATAAAATTAATTTTTAACCTAAAGGGTGAAAATATTTCCGCAAGTACGAAAAATTTGCGCAGTGTTAAGTTCAGAAAATAGAACAAACGTTCATTATTTCGCTGGCATTATTCTTGTTGTTTGAACGATAAAAGATTAATAGATTGAAAGGTATGGAAATGAAAAAAACGAGAATATTTTTAGTTTTACTCCTGATGGCGGTAATGGGAATTGCATCCTACGCACAAGTTTCAGCCCCTACTGATCTGACTGCAGAAGCAATCAGCGGACCACACAGTCTGCAGAAAGTAAAACTGACCTGGCAGCACATGGATACACTGAATAACTTCATCCGGTTCGCTGTTTATAAGAAAAACGGTGCATTGGCTGATACGGGTGTATTTCGAAAAATTGCTACTGTTAATACTAAATTGTTCACGGACGTTAACGTGGCAGTAAACAGAACTTATTCATATTATATTGTAGCTGTAAAAGGACTAACGGTGAGCGATCCTTCAAACAGTGTCGAGATCTCACTAATGCCACCCCCACCCCCGCCAAGCGGAAATATTGCAGGAGTAGTTACGGATGAGACCACCGGATTGCCATTGGTGAACGCAAGCCTGAAATTCTTCAGGGCAGGTAACAACCCGGCTCCTTCTGCAGGTACAACGGTTATTGTTCGCACTGATAGTCTCGGGCAATACAACGCAGTGCTTTTAACCGGAGATTATTTCCTTTATACATTCGCGCCCGGACATATTTCTGAGTATTACGATAATGTTAACTCGTTACAGAATGCCACGCAAATTGCGGTAGCTGAAGGAGTTACACAAAGTATAAACGTTGCACTAGCGGCGATTTTACCTCCACCACCCCCGGCATTCGCAAAGGTCTACGGACTGGTCACGGACGACGCCACGACTGCAGGAGTTAACAAAGCCACTCTGAAATTCTTTACCGGCAATCATCATCCATTCACCAGAATTGCAAGAACGGACAGTAACGGCAATTATCTGATTCAGGTGCCAGTAGGCGAGTATTATATTTATACATGCGCACCGGGTTTTGTTCCTGAGTATTTTGATAATGTGAACAATATTCAAACTGCAACGAAAGTAATCCTTGCAGATGGTGACAGCGTGAATATCAACATCGGACTTGTAGCAGTTGTACCACCGGTTACTTACACCCTAACCGGCTCAGTTAAAGATTCTCTGGGTAATCCTTTAGCAGCACGTGTAAGATTATACCGAACAAAGCTTAATTCGCACTTCCAGATGTTAAAGGAAGCAAGAACAGACAGTCTTGGCGGATTCTCATTCAACACCAGGGAAAACGACACCCTGATAGTATTTGCTCAGCCATTAAACGTATTGGATTTCTATCCCGAATTTTGGGAGAACAGGACTTTAATCACAGAAGCAGACAAACTCCCCGTAAGCGGAAATATCACCGGGATTGATTTTGTACTTTCGCACAAACCGGTATATGTAAACGGAATTAGCGGTATGGTAAAAGATACCAACGGAACAGGTGTTGAAGCTCTTGTGCATGCAATCCAGAAGAGAATGAATGTACATCCGATGGTAAACAATCATCCAAGAAGATACACAACCCTTACTGATTCTTTAGGTGTTTACAGCTTTACAAATCTTATTCCGAACCAGTATATTCTTCTAGCAGTGCCACCGATGGGTTACAAGCCTTCGTATTTCAGATATGACGGAGTGCCAACACTCAACTGGAGACTGGCAGACTCTGTGGTGGTAACTGATAACGGAGTAGTACCTGATATCAATATAACCGTGCTTACACTCCCCGATTCCGGTTTTGCACAGATCAACGGAAAGATAAGGGACAATTCGGGTAACGGAGTTAACGGCGCATTTGTTTATGCAGTTAGTTCAGAAGGGGAAGTATATGGTTACGCGATTTCGGATATTAACGGAAAATACACAATTGCGGGATTAGTGCCGGATGAATATGTACTTATGGCTGGAAAAGAGGGATATATCTCAGGAAATTCACAAACAGCAATTGTATCCTACTCAGTGACAGCATCAAACCTTAACTTCACATTAGAGCCGGAAGGTGTTACTGAGGTCAACGAGGAGAACATAGTGGTATCCGATTATGCACTTTATCAGAATTATCCGAATCCGTTCAATCCATCAACCATTATCAGTTATCAGATACCGGTATCCGGCAAGGTAAGCCTGAAGGTATTCAACGTGCTGGGTAATGAAGTTGCAACACTTGTAAGCGGAATTCAGCAGGCCGGGAAACATTCAGTAAGCTTCAACGCAAGCCAGCTTTCAACAGGTGTTTACTTCTACAAACTTGAAGCAGAGAACTTCTCCGCAACAAAGAAGTTAATGTTGATAAAGTAAAAAGAGACTAATCGAACCTCGTCTCAAATCCCCGGGCAGACAGCCCGGGGATTTTTTATATACATCCCCGAAAAATTCATTTCCCTATCTCCGCTCAAAAGATTATTTTTGGATATTTAATATAAGAGGTTTCGGATTTGAAAAGTGTGGTCTTTATTTCATTAATTCTTCTTTTTACAGGCTTCGTAACGGGGCAAAACATTAAGCAGGTTAAAATATCCTTAGCGAGCAGCGAGACAGTATCCAGGCTACTGACTGCTGAGCTTCCCCTGGAAGAGGGAAAAGTAAACAAGGAAAATGAGCTGATTATTTTCCTTAAGAGCGATGAACTTGAGAAACTGGGTAGTCTCGGTATAACATACGAAGTACTGATTGAGGACTGGTACAGTTATTATCAGAGCCTTCCAGTTCCAACGGAAGAGGAGAAGGCTGAGATAATCAGCCATAGCGGGGAGACCTACGGAGTAGAAGGATTTGGATTTGGCTCGATGGGGGGGTACTACACTTTTGCGGAAGTGGTTCAAAAACTGGATTCCATGGTACTTCTGTATCCGAACCTGATCACTCCGAAGTGGTCCTTAGGCACAACTCACGAGGGGCGGCAAATATGGGCTGTTAAAATATCGGATAATCCGAACGTTAATGAGAATGAGCCGCAAGTATTTTTCGATGCACTGATACATGCACGCGAACCTCAAAGCATGGCTACAGTACTTTACTTCATGTACTACCTGCTGGAAAACTACGGCATTAATCAGGAAGTTACCTACCTGGTAAATAACCGGGAGATTTATTTCGTCCCGGTGCTTAATCCCGACGGATATGTTTATAATCAGACAACCAATCCATCAGGAGGGGGGGACTGGCGAAAGAACAGACGAAACAACTCCGGATCGTATGGAGTGGATCTGAACAGGAATTTTGGATATAAGTGGGGGTTTGACAATACAGGCAGCAGCAGTACACCATCCTCTGAGACATACAGGGGTCCATCCTCATTCTCGGAGCCCGAAGCATTTTACTTCAGAGATTTTGTTCAGAGCAAGAATATCAAAACACACATTAATTATCACAGCTATAACAACTCAATTATATATCCGTGGGGATATATAAACCAGTTAACCCCGGATTCATCCACATATATTGAGTATGCCTCGTACATGTCGCAGTTCAACGGATATGATTACGGAAACAGTTACCAGACATTATCCTATGTATCCAACGGCACGGTGAGGGACTGGATGTATGGGGAGCAGACATCAAAAGGGAAAGCATATTCTTACACATTTGAAGTCGGAAGTTATTCAGACGGTTTCTGGCCTCCGCAGAGCAGAATATTTCCTCTTGCGCAGGGGAATTTAGTACCGAATTTATTTAACACCTGGGTAGCGGGTGATTTTATAAAGTATATATCGACAGAGTATGACAAACCATATTTTATGCCCGGAGACTCGGTGAATATGAGTGTAACCTTGCGGAATTACGGTTTATCCACAGGATTGAACATTGGGGTTGAGCTTGTCTCGCTCAATGGTTCAGCGCAGGTACTTTCCCCGGTGCTTAATGTTGACTCGATTCAGTCAAGAAGCAATTACACAACCGCTTCAGAAATTGCATTCAAGATAATGGAGGATGCACCACACACTCAGATGATAAAACTATTATGCAGAACCTCAGTTCAGGGAGTGATAATGTCCAGTGATACAATTTCTCTTCCCCTGGGGATACCGGCATACAGATTCAGAGACAGCAGCAATACAGTAACCACCAACTGGAGCGTAAGTTCTACTCCGGTGAATCCGGTATGGGGGGAAACAAACACTTCCTTTGTAACCGCTCCGAATTCATTTACTGATAGCCCATCAGGCAACTATGTCGCCAGCGCTACCGTGACGATGACTACTCTGAACCCTATAGACCTAATGAACGCAATAAGTCCTAAACTTATTTTCTGGACAAGATACGATATTGAAAGCAACTGGGATTACGGTCAGGTGAAAATCTCCACAAACAACGGTTCGACCTGGATAGCCCTGCAGGGAAAATATACTGAACCGGGACAGGGAACATTTCAGCCAAACGGTCAGCCCGTTTATGACGGACTGAGAAGCGCCTGGGTAAAGGAAGAAATAAGTCTGGCTCCATATTCAAACAACATGATTAAATTGCGCTTTGAGTTAAGAAGCGACGGGTCCATACACAAAGACGGTTGGTATGTTGACGATATCGGGGTAATGGACTATTCAGTGATTCCGGTAGAATTAACGGGTTTTACTGCCACGAGCAGGGATAATGAGATTGTGCTGGAGTGGAGTACAGCTTCCGAGACAAACAACAAGGGCTTCTCGATCGAAAGGAAAAGTACGGCAGGCTGGACAGAGATTGGTTTTGTTGAAGGAATTGGGACATCCACAGTTGAGAAGATCTATAGTTTTACGGATAATAATCCGGATAAAGGAATAAACGCTTACAGACTGAAGCAGCTTGATTATAACGGTTCTTTCCGAACCTATACACCGATGGAAGTTGATTTAGGCGGGATAATGGACTATTCGCTTGAACAGAATTTCCCAAATCCGTTTAATCCTGAGACGATGATAAGATACCAAATTCCGGAGAAAAGTCGAGTAAGTCTTAAAGTGTTCGACATACTTGGCAAAGAAATAATCACGCTGGTAAACAGTGTTCATGAGGCGGGAGGATACGAAATCAAGTTTGACGCCCGAGGGCTTTCGAGCGGTGTATATATCTACCGGATTATGACAGATAAATTCAGCGCGGACAGGAAACTGGTTATCATCAAATAAACGATGCATATATACAAGCGGCTGCTGGTCCCATTCAACATCCTTGTAATAATTATTATTACGGGGACGGCGGGATTTTATTTTGTCAGTCGTGGGGAGGAAAGTCTCTTCAATCGTTTGGATATGACTTTTATCACCATAAATACGATCGGTTACGGGGAAATAATTGACGTCAGCAGATATGAGTACGGAAGATCGTTAGTCATTATTATAGCCATATCGGGAATTGCAGGATTTACGTAAATAGTATCAAGTAGTACTGCCCTTTTTGTGGAAGGAGAATTACTCCATTCATTCAAAAAAAGGAAAGAGTTAAAGATGATCAAGAATCTTAATTCAAATTATATAATATGCGGTTACTCTGGAGTTGCCGTACAAATTGCAGAGGAACTGAAAGTAACCAACAGACCATTTGTAATTGTTGAGAAAGATCCGGCACACTGCAAACTGCTTGAGGAAAAGACTTTCTGACTTTGAATGGTGACGAGACAGAAGAGAATGTTTTAGAAATCGCAGGAATAAAGAAAGCAGCCGGTCTTTTTGCGGTATCAACAGACGATAATGTAAATCTGGTGATCACGTTTTTAGCATGGCAAATGATTCCTGATCTGAGAATTGTGAGCAAATCAAATTATGCGAAGAATTTTGACAAGATAAAAAAAACGGGTGCAAACTCTGTAGTGAGTCCAAATGTAATAGGCGGACTTAGGATTGCTTCGGAGATGATAAGGTCTGCAGTAGTTACCCTTCTTGACACTATGCTTAGAGACAGGGATAAAGCACTCAGGGTGGAAGAAATACCCGTTAAAAACAGTTCAGCCGGCAAAGTATTGAAAGACCTTGGGCTTAAGAACAACCGAAATGCTTTGCTGATAGCGATAAACGAAAAGATAAATGGGAGTTTAATCCTGATGAGAATATGATGCTGGAAAAAGGAGATAATTTGATTTTTATAATCAATCCTGAAGAGAGAACGGAACTTTTTGGCAAGATATAGATAGCGAATGGAAGGAATTATAAATATGAAAAAAATGATTTATGTAATTACAGCTTTTGTAATGTTTCTGATTGGATGCAACGACAGCGGTACAGGAGGGGATATATTAGTGCCCGCTAAATTGAAAATGCAAACCGGCTCCACATGGGGGTACATAACTACGATGGTTAACAAGAGGTACGACACGCTCTGGGTATTCCAGTCCGAGGATACGATATTTCAAAACTCGGTGGTTAGGTGTGAAAAAGAAAATGACGAAGTTCTGAATCAATCAGGTTTAGTGAGATTAAGGACACAGACACAAGACGGGCAAGATTTGTTTGTACAGAGCCACTGGTACATAAATAACAGTTCAAATCTGATCAGATTTGCTTACACAAACAATGGTGTAACAGCCTATGTGATGCCGAAAAGAAAAGAAGGGAAATATCTGAGCGTTCAGGAATATTTACAAATACGCGGCGCCATGGGGGATGATTTAATACTACACAAACCAAATACGGACACAATCTCAGCGTTTGAATCGCCCCAAATTCTCCTCAGATATCCGGTGAAGGCAGGTGAGTCATGGGTAATGTTCCAGACACCATGGCACAGTGTCAGGAAAGTAATCGGAACGGAGATGTTAAACAATCCGCTTGGATTAACAGAGGTATATAAGATCGAAACAAAATATAATCTGGGAGTGACATACTACGATTATATCAACCTGAACCAGGGATTAATAAAGCGGGAGTTTCATGATACGCTGATAATGACCGGAGCAGATGATCCCGGCAAAGCAATCGGTTATGTAATCTGGACAGAAAGAAGCGATCTGATTTCCAGGTAACAGGGGGAAGAAAAAAAACGACAAAGAATTTCTGTAAAATCCTTATATTGAATATTGGAATTGCCCTGTTTTAGGGCTACTGACTATTACGGCAAGCACATCGGGCCTGCATAAATTTATGATACCTTAACCCAATCAGAGGTGACTATGCTTGGACAAATTCTCCAACCGGAAATAAAAGATTTAATAGACAAGAGAGATTTTGCTTCCTTAAGGGAAGTATTGGAGGACTGGAGCCCTACAGACCTTGCGGAATTAATTACTGATCTTGAGGTCAATGAACAGGCAATTTTATTCCGAATACTTCATAAGGAATTAGCGACCGACACATTTGAGTATCTGGAACTTGATACGCAATTCGGGTTGCTCAAAGCGCTTGGGAATGAAGAAGTGGTTTCAATCCTTAACGAAATGTCACCTGACGATCGTACTGCGATGCTGGAGGAACTACCTGCCCCGATTGCCAAACAGTTAATCACTAAGCTTTCGCCTGAGGAGAGGGTAGTTGCTCAGAAACTATTAGGTTATCCGGAATACTCTGTTGGACGATTAATGACTCCGGATTACATTGCAGTAAAGGAGCATTGGAGCGTCAGTGAAGTACTGAGTCACATAAGGGAATATGGGAAAGACAGTGAAACGCTCAACATAATTTATGTGATTGATGAGCGGGGGAAACTGATTGACGATATCAGAATACGGGATTTTTTGCTTGCTCCACTGGCGGATAGAGTAGTGGACCTGATGGATGGAAATTATATCAGCCTTACCGTTACAGATGATCAGGAGCATGCAGTCGAGGTATTTAAGAAGTATGACAGAATAGCGCTTCCGGTTACCGATGCTACCGGAATATTGATAGGCATAGTAACAATTGACGACGTTCTGGACGTTGCAGAAGAAGAGGCAACGGAAGACATCCATAAATTGGGAGCTGTTGAGGCATTGGAAGAGCCTTACGTTGATATCTCCTTATGGGAAATGATGAAGAAAAGAGCCCCCTGGCTAAGCATACTATTTCTGGGCGAAATGCTTACCGCCTCGGCAATGCATTATTTTGAAGATGTAATCAGCAGGGCGGTGGTATTAACACTTTTCATTCCTCTGATTATCTCGAGTGGAGGTAACTCCGGTTCGCAGACTGCAACGCTGGTAATACGTTCACTTTCACTGGGTGAGTTAAAATTAAAGAACTGGTTTTTTGTTTTCAAGCGCGAATTATTTTCCGGATTGATTCTTGGAGGCATTTTGGGGACGCTGGGTTTTTTAAGAATATTAATCTGGCAATATACTTCCGCACCGTTTGGCGAATACTGGTTGTTAATGGGAATGACGATAGGCTTCTCCCTGTTAGGAGTGGTAATGTGGGGAACAATAACCGGTTCAATGCTCCCTTTGCTGCTTAAAAGGATCGGACTTGATCCTGCGACTTCGTCGGCTCCGTTTGTAGCCACGCTAGTGGATGTTACCGGGATAATAATTTACTTCTCAATGGCATTTTTATTTCTTGGAGGGATACTGCTTTAAGGGAGGGATAACCAGAAAGGGGTAAATTTTTCCCTGCAAGAATTTTTAATAATGAACTTGTATTTTGTATCTTAAATATTCATTTATTAAAACTTAATTTATTCACGAATGAGGAAAGTATGAAGAAAATCCTATTAATTCTTTTTCTAATTACAGGCATAGCATACAGCTGCACAAACTTTATAGTCACAAAAGGAGCATCGAAAGAGGGAGCCGTGATGATCACTTATACAGCGGATTCGTACCATATGTACGGTGAACTTTATCACAGCCCTAAAGGAATATTTTCCGAAGGGACAATGCTAAGTATTTATGAATGGGATACGGGTAAATTCCTTGGCAAAATAAAACAGGCGAGGGAGACGTTTAACGTTGTAGGGAACATGAACGAACACCAGGTAGTGATAGGAGAAACCACATTCGGCGGCAGGGAGGAGCTAGTTGATCCGAAAGGAATTATGGATTACGGGAGTCTGATTTATATTGCTTTACAACGGGCAAAAACCGCAAGAGAAGCTATAAAAATAATGACAGAACTTGCAGAAGAATACGGGTATTATTCCTCTGGGGAATCTTTTTCAATCGGTGATGCAAATGAAGCATGGATACTTGAAATGATTGGCAAGGGACCAGACAAAAAAGGAGCAGTGTGGGTGGCAGTGAGAATACCTGACGGATACGTATCAGGGCATGCAAACCAAGCGCGCATAACCACGTTCCCCCTAAACGATCCGGGAAACTGCATCTACTCAAAAGACGTTATATCATTTGCACGGGAGATGGGATATTTCTCGGGTAAAGATTCCGAATTTAATTTTACAGATGCTTATAATCCGCTTTCATTTGGCGGAATAAGATTCTGTGATGCAAGAGTGTGGTCGCTATTCAGAAGAGTAAACAGCGGAATAGATAAATACATGCCATATATAAAAGGGGAATCGCTGGAAAGAATGCCCCTTTATGTAAAACCCGAAAATAAATTAAGTGTAAAGGACGTGATGCATCTTATGAGAGATCATTACGAGGGAACCGAACTGGATATGACCACAGGAGTTGCCTGCGGGCCATACTCAATGCCATACAGATGGCGACCGCTTACTTTCAAGTATCAGGGAGAAAATTATTTCAACGAACGCCCCATATCAACGCCGCAAACAGGATTTTCATTCATTACCCAGGCGAGGAGCGACATGCCAGCCGAAGTGGGGGGAGTGATCTGGTTTGGAGTAGATGATACATATATGACGGTATATTATCCGCAGTATGCATGTGCAACGGATATTTCCGGTCATTTCAAGCACGGGGTTGCATCGTTGAAACAATTCAGCTGGGAATCCGCATTTTGGGTGTTTAACTTTGTATCAAACTACGCTTATCCAAAATACAGTCTGATTATCGGCGATATAAAAACAGAGCAGAGCAAGCATGAAGGATTTTACATAGCAGAGCAGCAGAATGTGGAAAAGAAAGCGTTAACCCTGCTTAAGAACTCAAGGAGCGAAGCAGTGGAATTCCTGACTAACCACTCGAAGGGGACCGCAGATAAACTGGTTAAGGACTGGCGGAATTTCGGCGAATTCCTAGTGATGAAATACAACGACGGGGTAGTTAAGGACGAGTATGGAAATCCGATCAACGTCGGATATCCGGAAGAATTCAAGAAGCGTATGGTTGATGAAGCGGGGGACAAGATCAAAATGAAGCAAGTCCAACCGGAGATTGACCAGAGTTACACTGACGCTGTAAGGACCGGGGATGAGATGTACAAAGCAAAGAAATTTGAAGATGCGTTAAAGAGCTACAGGAATGCAGCGAACATCAAGCCTGGGGAGACGTATCCAAAACTACGGATAGAAAAAATAGAGAATCTGCTTAAAGTTATAGAAAAGGAAATGTAAGAAGTAATCTTAATAGATACAATAAAGCCGGGAACATCATCCCGGCTTTTTTTATTTTCGTTTTATGAACTTAAGCAGATAAAGAATTCCGTATCCGGATTAACCTTCCTTCAGTTTATATTTAGCCTGACGCTGTTTCCACCTTTCCCTGGCGTATTGCTGCATGTCTGTAATAGTATCCTTCTCGTCAACAATTTCAAATCCGAGGAGAGTTTCAATAATATCCTCCATAGTAACGATCCCCTCCATCCCGCCATACTCATCCACAACCAGCGCAATGTGTTCCTTTTTTTCGAGCAGGTATTCCCATAAAGCAAATACTTGTTTGCTTTCCGGCACGACAACTATCTCATTTTTAATATCTTTCAATTTCAGGTTTTCAAATTCTTCCGCAAGCTTTTCGAAAACATTTTGTCTGAATACATACCCGGTAATATTCTCCTGATTGGCAGAATAAACCGGAATCCTCGAGAAATTAAGATAATTTTTATTCTCCAAAAACTCTTCCAGCGTCATTTCTTCATTAGCAGAAACCACTACTGTTCTGGGAGTAACGATCTCGGAAACTTTCAGATTCTGCAATTTAAAGAGATTCTGAATAATTTTATTTTCCTTTTCGTGGAAAATTCCCTCCGAAGTTCCGATTTCAGCTAAAGCTGATATCTCCTACCGGCTCACCGCATACTCGCTTTTACCGCCGGATATTAACCTGGTAAGAAATGAAGAAAGCACAACAAGGGGATAAGCAACAATTATGGTAACAGAGAGCATGTGTCCCACAAGATTGGAGAAACTGCTCCAGTTATTTGCCCCGATTGTTTTGGGGTAAATTTCAGTAAGTACCAGAATAAGAATGGTTAAGATGGCAGACACCAGACCAAAGTATTCATCCCCAAATACAATTGTTGCCTGTGCACCCACACCAGCAGCACCGACAGTGTGGGCTACGGTATTCAGGGATAAGATAGCAGAGAGGGGACGGTCCACAATTTGTTTATAGGCTATAAGTTTTTTAAGGCCTTTCTTTTTAGTTCCTTCACGGGATTTTAAATAGGCGGTCGGAGTAGAAAGGAGTACTGCTTCCATAAATGAACAGAGAAAAGATATAACCAATGCAAGAAGAAGATATGTTATTAATAAAGTCATTTTTACGAGTATTTAAAGATTTTTGTTTTACATATTTACAAAGATAACATCTTTTAAATAAAACCCATAAAACAGATGTGAGTGGAAATGGCTCTATTATCGTGTAATCACTTTATCAATAAAGTCTTTTTTTATTGCGATTAAAAGTTTTATCCGGATTTTATGCCAATAGATTCAGGCGGTTTGAAAACGAATTCATGTTTCCCGGCATTGTCCATATCAGCGAGATAGGTAACATTCCGGTATGATAAACCGGCAGAACAGAGGCGATAAGGAACAGATATGCGGGAGCAGTCCGACAAATTAAAAGCAAGCGGATCAGCAGGTTGAGCTGAAGCAATTGAATGAATCAAGATAATCAGGAAAAGATTTAAAAAACCTTTCATTTGTTCCTCATAGTAAACAATATTGCGTAAATGAAATCCTGCAAGAAAATGGGAAAAGAGTAAAAACAAATTCAATTTGACAGCAGATAGTTTTTCCCGGAGAAATGAATACACCTGGAAGTTGATTACTGATAAGCGGGGGGGTATGGTGACTCCAGGTCTGGAACACCCGTATCCGGTTTCCAGGGCGGAAACGGACAGAATAAAATACGGACTGATCTTTGTACTTTTCGTTATGGTAACAAGCGGAAAATACTTAACAAAAAACTCTACGATTTTGGCTTTCAGCATACGAACCCCGGCACAATAAACACATTTTTATCACCTGGAAATTTTATAAACTAATTCACCCATTTACATAAATAATTAATATTTACTCTGCTAAAATATATGTAAAATATTAATATGCAAGCATAAAATGAAGAATTTTAAAATATTTATTTTCACTAGTCAAGATTTATTTTAAATTATGACTAGTACAAACCCTTATAAAATAAGTGCGAAGTCCACTTCTAGTCAGAATTTTCCCCAAAAAGTCAAATCGGAAACGGTGTCTTAAATTCAATTTATAGTGACAAGGATGAATATTTTGCAAAAACTGTGAGTCTCAGAGCGATAAGTCATGCGTGGTTTTCACTGTATAAAATAAAGCTGAAACCAATTACAGCCGTTTTTAAAAACACTAGTCATAAATTTGTTAATAAATTTGACTCGTTGCAACCCTATGGAATAAGGGCGAAAAGGGTACTAGTCAAGATTTAGTCAAATCTAGTCAACTTTATTTTGAATTTTGACTAAGCATTCTCCTATAAAATAAGGGCAAAGTCCTTACTAATCATATTTTACTATATTTTTTTTGTATATTTTATATATCAAGGAAATATATATATAAGAAAAAAATAGGGATTTTTTTTGACTAGTGGGCTATTTTTTGGTTAAGTCCTTTATTTATAAAGAGTTACACTAGTCAAAATTTGTTTTTTTTTGACAAGTAGTCAAGAATTTTGACTAGTGTTGAAAAATTCAACACTAATATGCAAAAAATAATGTTCATATAAACACTAAAATACCCCTTTTTTCGGCTTACCCTTCCCTTCTGCTCCCCTTCTGCTCCCCTTCTGCTCCCCTTCTGCCCCTTTAATTATGCCAAAAAACACCCTTTTTGCTAAGGCGATTTTTCACTTTATAAAATGCAGGTTTTTTAATTTATTATGTAAACTTCCGGCTAGTAATTTGAATTTTTCACAAATTCTTATCTTAAAACCCCTCTCTTGTGAGGGGGAAACTTTGTTCCCCCTCCGTCCTTTTCGTCAACTCAACAAATCAACATCTCAGCAATAAACATTTTTTCCTTGCGTATAATAATATTAAACCTTAATTTTGTATTAAAATGAGTGTTGTTCACAAAGCGAGAAAAACAGACTAAAATAAAAATATTATAAAATAATGCAGCTTTTGCTATGTGCTTCTGAGTGATTTTGTGTGTGAGATGTGAATATGATAAGTGTGAAGATTATGTGAACAGGGAAGGGAAGATGTAAAATAATTTTATAAAGAGTACACCAAAAACCGCGTCCTTTTATATAATAATACTTTAACTATATAAACTATAACTTTTACTGATATAAAAAAACTACGTAATTATCAACTATGAAAACAATATTACTGCTTTCAATTACAATCTGTTTATCAGAAATAGTAAGTGCACAATGGTTCTGGCAGAATCCTCTACCTCAGGGGAATACACTCTATTCAGTTGAATTCATAGACGCGGGCACAGGTTGGGCTGTTGGAGCATCCGGTACGATTATGAAGACAACCAACGAAGGAAGGAACTGGATTATTCAAACAAGCGGGACGAATAATGACCTGCGGAGTATTAGCTTTACAGATTACAATACCGGCTGGGCTGTTGGTGAATCCGGCACAATCGTAAATACGACCGACGGTGGTGAAAATTGGGTACCACAGACATGCGGACTTAATAAGTGGCTTTACAGTGTAACCTTTATTGATGCAAATACCGGCTGGGTTGTTGGGACTTCCGGTACAATCTGCAAGACAACTGACGGTGGAAAAAGCTGGGTGACTCAAACAAGCGGAATAACTAATGCTTTGGAGAGTATAACCTTCACCGATACGAATACCGGCTGGGCTGTTGGAAGCATGGGGAGAGTTCTGAAGACAACCAACGGAGGTCAGATGTGGTTGGTACAAGAAACCGGAACGACACACTGGTTGGAGTGTGTGACATTCTCAGATGCGAATACCGGTTGTATAGTTGCTGATATTGGGATAATCCTGAAGACAACCAACGGAGGGGAAAACTGGGTACCGAAATCAAGCGGAACAAACTATGATTTGCATAATGTAACTTTCACTGATCCGAGTACCGGCTGGGCTGTTGGTGGTTCCGGAATAATAGTGAAAACAACTGACGGTGGGGAGAACTGGATGCCTCAAACAAGCGGGGTAGCTAATTATTTGCGTTGTGCTGCTTTCATAGATGCGAATACTGGTTGGGCTGTGGGGAGTTATGGAACAATCATTAAAACAACCGACAGTGGTCAAAGCTGGAAATCTTTAACCGGGGTATCAGGAAATACGCTTTACTGTATTGACTTCACAGATGCAAATACAGGATGGGTAGTCGGAAGATACGGCACTATTCTCAAGACAACCAACGGAGGTCAGATGTGGGTATCTCAAACAAGCGGAACCACTAATGATTTATTTAGTGTAAAATTTTTTAATTCGGATACAGGCTGGACTGCCGGCAAATCCGGAACTGTACTGAAGACAACCGACGGGGGTCAGAACTGGAGGGTGCAAAATAATGGAACTACGACATATTATACTTTAAGGAGTATGGCCTTTGCGGATGCAAATACCGGTTGGATAGTTGCTGATAATGGGATAATCCTGAAGACAACCAACGGAGGTCAGAACTGGTTGTTAATGACAAGTCTGACAAATAATGATTTAAGGGGAGTAACTTTCACAGATGCTAATACCGGTTGGGCAGTAGGTTGGTCCGGAACAATCCTAAAGACAACAGACGGAGGTAATATCTGGAATCCTCAAACAAGCGGTACGAGTTCAGGATTGAATAATGTAACATTTGCGGATGCAAATACGGGCTGGATTGCGGGAGGTTCAGGAATTTTAAAGACTACCAACGGGGGACAGAACTGGGTGAAACAGACAGTCGGAACAGCCAGTGGTTTGAATTGTTTGACTTTCCCGGATGCGAATAATGGTTGGGTTGTGGAAGGGCCAGGCACAATCTTAAGGACAACCGATGGAGGTCAGAACTGGGTGGCTCAAACAAGCGGAACGGCTAATAGTTTATTTAGTATTACATCTTTTGATGCGAAAACGGTCTGGGCTGTTGGGCTTTGTGGTACGATACTTAAAACGACCAATGGTGGAATTACTTTTATTTATGATAAGAATGAGGATATTCCAAATGAGAATTTTGTTCTGTATCAGAACTATCCGAATCCATTCAATCCAAGTACTGTGATAAGATATGAAGTACCTGAGCGGGGAATGGTTACCTTAAAAGTTTATGATATTCTTGGAAATGAAGTGGCAGTGCTTGTGAATCAGGAAAAGCCTCCGGGGAGCTATGAAATTACCTTCAACGCTTACGGATTATCGAGCGGAGTTTATTTCTATGAATTAAATGCAGATGATTTCAGGAGTATAAAGAAGTTGATGATGATGAAATAATATCAAAACTATAAAATATAATCCCCCTATTTTAATTCCTACCATCAGAGTCGGTCCAAAGATCTTTCATTAAAGAGAGAAAAATTTTAGATTTCCATTAGTTAACAGGTTGGTGTAAAAAGAGAAGTTCCTTAACGGTTTCTACCGATTAAGTTTTGCAAAAAGCAATTTCGTATCTTAATAAATATTAAGGGATCGGTAATTTGTTACAACTTAATGGCAAATAAATTACCTTTTTGGAATCCGAAAAAATATCATTATATTTCGCTAATTAACGAAATATATTTTGAGAAATGAAAAAATTAGTAACAATATTTAAAGCACTTTCTGATCCGAACAGGGTCAGAATTATGAAAATGCTGGAATCGCGCAAATTGTGTTTGTGTGAAGTCAGTTCAGTCCTAAAACTCGCCAATTCGACAGTTTCCAAACATCTATCCATACTTAAGAATGCCGGTCTTATTATTGATGATAAGGAGGGGAAGTGGGTGAATTATGAGTTGGTAAGTTCACCCGAGTTGGTTTATGTTCAGGATATGCTGTTATTATTGAAGAAATATTCCAACAATGATATTACAGTAAAGAATGATATTAAGCAGGTAAAAAAAGTTGACAGAAAAGTTATTTGCGGCGGTGATTAATATTTCGTCAAAGGTATAAATGTAAAGGTAAAGTTTGAAATGGAGTGGAAAAAAGAGTTTAAGAGTATTTTGTGGATAGGGGGATTTTTTTTATTTGCATATTTTATGCCGATTGAAAATGAATTATTCAGGGGAGCGGTTAATGAGGCGTTAGTATTAGCAAAGTGGTATGCGCAAGAGCATGTGATATTATGTTTAATCCCAGCATTTTTTATTGCAGGGGTGATTGCAGTATTTGTAAGTCAGGGGTCGGTAATAAAATATTTTGGTGCAAAAGCAAGGAAATGGGTTGCATACACAGTGGCAGCACTATCAGGAACGATTTTGGCGGTATGCAGTTGTAC
>JAAYVN010000089.1 GCA_012517155.1 Ignavibacteriales bacterium
TTCAATTATCGAGGATACTTTGTCCCACCCCATGAAATCAAACATCATGACCCCTGAAAGAATTACACTTCCAGGATTAACTTTATCAAGTCCGGCATATTTCGGAGCGGTGCCATGAGTGGCTTCGAATATTGCCGTGTGGTAACTCATGTTAGCGCCCGGAGCAATACCAAGTCCGCCGACCTGCGCTGCAGCAGCATCGGAAAGATAATCCCCGTTCAAATTCGGGGTTGCCAGAACGTCGTATTCGCTCGGTCGGAGTAATAGCTGCTGGAATATGCTGTCCGCAATCCTGTCCTTTATAAGTATTTTTCCGTCAGGCATTTTTCCGTTGAATTTAGCCCACAGTTCATCTTCCGTTACTATAAAATCACGGAACTCGTCAACTGCTATTTCGTAACCCCACTCCTTGAAGGAACCTTCCGTAAATTTCATGATATTCCCTTTGTGTACCAGGGTAACAGTCTTCTTGTTATGGGCTATTGCGTGCTCAATAGCTTTCTTAACCAGCCGCTTCGAGCCGAATTCGCTTATCGGCTTTATTCCTACTCCGGATGGCTTACGTATATTCTTGTTGAACTTCCTGTTGATATAGTTGATAAGATCCTCTGCCTCTTTCGTGCCGGATTTGAATTCTATCCCGGAGTAAACATCCTCGGTGTTTTCCCTGAATATTACTATGTCCAGGTCCTGAGGTCTTTTTACGGGACTTGGAGTGCCGGGGTAATATTTTACCGGACGCACACATGCAAAAAGATCAAGCAGCTGCCTTAATGCAACATTAAGGCTCCTGATGCCTCCCCCTATCGGGGTTGTTAACGGTCCTTTTATAGCGACATTGTACTCTCTAATCGCGTCAACGGTTTCGTTTGGAAGCCACTGGTTTTTACCGTAAACTTTAAGCGATTTCTCGCCGGCATATACTTCCATCCATTCAATTTTCTTCTTGCCGTTATAAGCTTTTTTTACTGCCTCGTCAAAAACAAACTTTGATGCATTCCAGATGTCCGGACCTGTCCCGTCTCCCTCAATAAACAGGATAATCGGATTGTCGGGAACGTAAAGATTTCCCTCTTTTACGGTTACTTTTTCTCCCTTTGCAGGGACAACAATTTTCTTGAATTTTTTCATTTTATGCCTCTTTTTATTTACTTATTCTTCTGTTATTTCTTGTTTACGGTAGTTCACTTTCTTTGCTTGTTAACAGCATCTTCCTCTGAAACATGGCTATGGCAATTACCCCGACCAGCACTGCAAACCATAGCGTGGCAGCCCTTATTATAAACGTCGAGGCTACCGCAGTGCTTAGTGGAATGCCTTGTTTGCTTACCAGGTATGTCAGGGAGCCGTCTGTTACTCCCAAACCCCCGGGAAGCATGGTTATCGCACCTATTATCGTCGAAAAACAATAGACGAATGATGACCAAATTATAGAAACTTCAACTTTAAAATTAACAAGAATTATGTAATATCCCAAACACTCCAGAAACCAACTTAACAGACTAAGCAGACTCATCAGCAGCAGCGGTTTCCCCCTGAGCAATGTGTAAGAACTTTCATACGCGGATTTAAGGTTGCCTGCATACTTCCTTGCGATTCGCAAACCCGATACTGCCTCAATCAGTTTCAGCGAGAGGTTACGGTTGCTTATCGCCAGTATCACAATCAGGAAGAAAAGCCCTGTGAAGAGGACAATCATTCTCCCATAGTCAAATATATATGCACCGATCAGGGCAATGAACACCAGCGAAACAAAATCCGTGATTCTCTCAACCACCACAATCGGTGCAGTCTTGCTTACCGGTGCGCCGGATATCTGCTTCAGCAGATACGACTTTAGAACTTCTCCCATCTTTCCGGGAGTTACGCTCATAATCAGTCCGGACATGAAAATCGTAAAGGAGTCCCGTTTTTTTATCTGTATGTTCAGCAATCCCAGATAGTAATCCCACTTCAGAAACCTGGTGAAATAATTGGAGAAAACAAGCAGCAGCACAAGCGGAATTATGAAAACGGGGAAGCGTGAAAAGGACTCGTAAACCAGCTCGTAATCGGCATAGATCGTGAATGCCAGATAAATCAGCCCGGTTAGCCCAAGGGAAATGTATATTTTATTCTTTATTTTTTGCAGCAAATCAGAGCACCTTTAAAATTGCCTGATGCACTTTGGTAAGCGGCAATCCCACCACATTGTAATAACACCCGTTAATCCTGCTTATGAACACTGCCCCGTAATCATCCTGAATTCCGTAGGCTCCGGCTTTATCCATCGGGCTTCCGGTCTCTATGTAATCAAGTATCTCTTTCCTGTTCAGGCTTCTGAATGTCACTCCGGTCTTTTCATACGAGTTAACCATTTTCCCGGTAATACTGTTGTAAACGCAAAAGCCGGTATAAACCGTATGGGTTTTGCCGCTCAGGAAGGAAAGCATCCTGAAAGCATCTTTTTTATTCAGCGGTTTGTTGAGAATCTTTTTCCCGTAAACAACTATTGTGTCCGCGGTTATTATAATTCCTTTTGGATTGTGATGACTCACTGCCTCCAGTTTATGAAGCGCAAGTTCTTTTACCAGCCGTGCGGGTTGTTTTATTTCGAGATGATCTTCCCTGTAATTGCATTTTATTACCCTGATTTTAAGGTTCAGCAGCGCTAATAATTTTTTCCGTCTGGGGGATTTCGAGGCAAGGTAGATATTGATTTTCTCTTTAATCATATTTTATCTGGATGACTGTTGAAGGAAAGTAGTGTTGAATAATCTCTTTATAGTCGGCCCCTTCTTTTGACATCCCTAAAGCACCCCACTGGCATAATCCCACTCCGTGCCCGCTTCCTTTTCCGGTGATTATCAGTTTCGCAAGTACGTCATTTTTGAAGTCCTTCTGTATGTCGAAAAGCAGACTGCGCAGTATTCCGTTGTTCTTCTTCTGCCGGAATACCTGACGTATCTCCCGCTGGTCCAGGGTTATCTGCTCGCCGGTTTTGAAGGAGATCCGCAGTTTGGAAACCCTTCCGGAGGAGAGCCGCGAAAGGATTTCAATATCGCTGATCGCTTTTTCTTCCATGAAAAATTTAGTGTTGAAAAAGAATTTCGAAATCTCCTCCCCGCTGTAAACTTCCTGCCACCCGAAGGTTGGGGAGATTGAGCAGTTCGGCGGATCGCCATCTTTTACGGGGATAAGATATGGATAATCATTCTGGAAAATATGCCTGGCTGCTTCGGTGGAACCCCCGCAGGCACCATGATAAAGCACTTGTGCCGGCTCGTTGTTGTAATATATCAGCATCCCTTCGGTTTCGGCAATTGCAACCGAGTCCATTTCCGTTTCCCTGTCCGCTCCCCCATACACCTGGTCCCGGGTATCAGGGAAGAGGTCAAAATACTGGTTTCGCTTGTCGGTCTTGATCACTGTGTAGGTTCGTGCGGTTATTGCAAATGCTTTAAGTCCCTGGAAATAGGATTTATCGTTCTTTGTCGGAAGTTCATAAGGGAGCACTCCCCGCAGGTAATCATTCATGGTCACATGGTTAACCAGCATTATCCCCGATGCACTGGCGATAAACTCAAATAAGCCCCGGTACCTGCTTTTCTTAAAGGTCAGAAAACCCTCGCCTGCAAGACTCACTTTAAACGAATTTGCTCTGAATGTTTTTCTTTGTATCCTGCAGGTTAGTTCGGTGCCGGCTCTTTTTAGGTCAATCAGATTTCCTTTTTTTATCATCGCAATCTTTATCCCGTCTGCATAAAGGTCAACGGGAATGTCCACACGGTATTGAAAGGAGCTGATTTCCTCGGACAGCAGTACCCGCACGGTGTCTGCCGGTATGTTTTTACCACCGCCAAGTATTACTTTGGTCTTTTGCGGCGAAACGGTTCTTACGGTCGCGGTGCAACCGCTCAAAATGAATATGGAAATAAATAAAAAGTAAGTAAACTTATTCTTCATCCGGTGATATTTAGGGGGAGAAAGTTAAAGAAAATTTATCTGAACATTGCCTTGATGCTTCCCCAGGTTCTTTTGACTCCGGAGATAGCATGAGAAACAGAAACTTCTTTTGAGTAGCTGAATGAGTTGTCATTTTCAACAATTTTAACTCGGTAAACGAAGACCAAACCGGAAGATGTCTTGTAGGCATTTTCGTCGTAGAATGAATAGAAGGAATTGCTTCCTTTTGGGGCGATAGTTGCTATCTGGATATAATCTGTGTTCACACTCTTTCGCTCTATCACAAAGTGTCTCAGATTGTTCTCCTCGCCGGTTTTCCATTCAAGTTTAATATTCGACCCGTCGCTTTTTGCGTGAAAGTAATCAAACAGCGCACTCGCAAAAGCGGTTGTGAAGAATAAAACTGCAGCAACTACTAAAAATTTGTATTTCATATTGAAAAGTTAACTCTAATTATCTTAAAAGTCAAGGAAAAATTAAATAAATATTCCAAAATTATGATCCAGTCCAAATACCCCACATCCCCAATCCACCACTTCAGTTCTGAAATCTTCCCGAAGCTGTGGATATTCTGTTTTATTTTCCCGTAGAAATTATTAAATTTGTACCTGAATTTTGAAGAATATGAAAAAAGTAATCCTTAATACCCTGGTCGCCTCGCTTTTCGGTCTCCTGCTATTCATTGGCTGCGATAAGGCGGTTGATGCGGAGGACATTGATAAAGTGGTTATTCCGGAAAAGAATGTGAGCTACGGAAAGTATATCCACCCCGTCCTGAACCTGAAATGCGCCACCTCAGGCTGCCATAATGACGAGTCACGCGCCGCCGGCTATAGTGTTAATACCTGGAGCAGTACCAGAACCCCCGGAATTGTGAATCCCGGCGATGTCCAGACCAGCACGCTTGTATGGGTAATCGAGGGAACGGTAGCAGGCAGAAATATGCCCCCCTTCGGATATCCCCCCCTGAATCAGAATCAGATCAACGGCATTAAACAGTGGATCCTCGAAGGGGCTCTGAATAATTAATCCCCCTCACTCTCCTCTTTTTTCGAAAATGTTTCCATTAATGTTTTTGTGAAACGTATCAGAAAGTCCAGCGTGTTCTCCGCCGATTCAAAATTGTTGTTGATTATCAGCCTGAGTTTTTCCTTTTCCTGGTGCAGCTTTACTGTGTCCCGGTAGTTCTTCATTATGAAACTCATCAGCACAGGGAAATGCCTGGTGTAAAAGTTCTCCTTCTCTCCGCCCGGCAGCAGTATCATGATAATCTTCCGCTGTATGATTATCTTCTCGAACAGCACCCTCGACGCGTAATACTTGAGCTCCGCCGCCCAGAACAGTCTTGCCACCAGCGGCGAAAATGGTCCGTACTTATCGGTTATCTCGTCCTGTATATCTTCAAGCTCGTTCAGGTTTTTTATCGAGTAAAGCGCGGTGTAAAAACTCAGCCTGTCCATCTGGTCGGGCATGTACCCCCTCGGTATGCCAATCTCGAAGTAGGTGTCTATGGTTGGCTCTGTCCTCTCCTCCGGTTGGGGCAGATTCCTGAATATTTCCTTATAATCCTGGGTTTTTAGCTCTTCGACGGCTTCGTTTATCAGCTTGATGTAGAGATCAAACCCCACCTCGTTGATAAATCCGCTCTGCTCGTAACCCAGCAGGTTTCCCGCCCCCCTTATCTCCAGATCTCGCATGGAAAGATTGAACCCCGCTCCCAGTTCGGTGAATTCTTCAATTGCCTGTAGTCTCTTTACAGTCTTTTTGTTCAGCACTTCAACTGAGGGGACTATCAGATATGCATACGCCTGCTTGTCGGAACGCCCCACTCTCCCCCTTAACTGATGTAACTCCGCTAACCCGAATCTGTCCGCCCGGTTTATTATAATCGTGTTTACATTCGGTATGTCCAGCCCCGACTCTATTATTTTCGTGCTTATCAGTACGTCGTATTTCCGCTTCAGGAAGTCGTGGAATACTTTCTCAAGCTTGCCCGGACTCATTTGCCCGTGCGCCGTAGCGAACTTTACGGAGGGCATATGCTTTTCCAGATACCCAGCCAGCTGCTCTATCGAAGCTACCCGGTCATGCACCAGATATACCTGCCCGTTCCGGTTTAGTTCATAGTATATCCACTCCCGGATCTTTTTAATGTTGAATACCTCTATCTTTGTGTATATCGGCTGCCTGTTCGGCGGGGGAGTGGCAATGATGGAAAGATCCCTTGCCCCCAGCAATGAGAGGTTGAGTGTCCTGGGAATCGGCGTTGCGGTGAGGGTTAGTGTGTCCACATTCAGTTTAAGCGAACGCAGTTTTTCTTTTGCAGTTACCCCGAATCTGTGCTCTTCGTCTATTATCAGCAGCCCCAGGTCTTTGAACGCAAGGTCCTTGGAAAGCAGTCTGTGCGTCCCTATTACTATATCTATCCTCCCTTCGGATAGCTCCTTTATTATCTCGCTCTGCTGTTTCCTGGTCTGGAATCTCGAAAGTGCGGCTATCTTTACCGGAAATTGTGCTAACCGGTCACTGAAAGTGTTGTAATGCTGCTCGGTGAGTATGGTGGTCGGCACAAGTATCGCCACTTGCTTGTTATCCTGCACTGCCTTGAATGCCCCCCTCACGGCAACTTCCGTTTTCCCGAATCCTACATCCCCGCATACCAGCCTGTCCATCGGATTGTGCGCTTCCAGATCGTTCTTTACTTCCTCGGTCGCTCGAGACTGGTCAGGGGTGTCCTCATATATGAATGAGGCTTCCAGCTCTTTCTGCCATACGGTGTCCGGACTGAAAGCATTCCCCGGAGTAGCCTTCCTCTTTGCGTATAACTCGATCAGCTCTTTGGCAATTTCCTTGATTTTCTTCTTCGTCTTCCGCTTGGTGTTTGCCCATTCGTTTGAACCCAGTGTGGAAAGTTTTGGCGCTATGGCATCTTTGGAACTGTATTTTTTAACCAGGTGAAAATAATTGAGGTTTACGTAAACTGTTCCCCCTTCGTCGTACTGCAGTTTCATGCTCTCCTGACTAACCTCCCCGATCTTTATCGTCTCCAGTCCTGCGTACCGCCCTATTCCGTAATCTTCATGCACTACGAAATCGCCGGCATGTATGGAGGCAAGCTCGCTGCTCCTCGGTTTTTTCCCCTGTTTTATTTTCGGCAGTTTGGTTCGGTATGGCTTCTTGAAAATCTGATAATCGGTCAGAACCAGTAATTTGCTCTCCTTGTCGGCAAATCCCTCTCGCAGGGGCAAGGTCACTACGTGTATCCTCTCGGCTCCGTGCATATCCCTTCCTGTCTCGTCGTAATCCTGAAGCACCTCCTTCAACCGGTTTGTCTGAATATCATTCTCCGCGGTTATGTAAATCGTGTACCCCTCCGCCAGATAACTCATCAGCAGTGCGAATAACACTTTGAAGTTGGAGTTTACCGCCGGTGCTCCGGCTATGTTCAGCCTCAGCCCCCCGGCGGAGGGGAGCAGTAGCTCCTGCTCAATCAGCCAGCTTGTTCCTTCGGTGGATGTGTACCCCTGCAATTCTTCTTTCGTATAGTTCCCCGGCATATTTTGCGGACTCTCTTCCGGCTCAGTTTCCGGAAAATCTGTAAAATCATCATCACGGCTCTTCCCCGCACTAACCCCCGCTTCCTTCTCAGCACCGTTATCTCCTGAATACCTCTGCGTGTTCAGAAAATCATACTCCGCAATTATGAAAAGGGGATTCTCCAGAAATGCGAATATCGCATCCCCCGGACCTCCTTCCTCACCTCCGTCTCCTAGCAGTGGAGCCAGACTGACTTTCTCCAGGCGGCTGATCGACCGCTGATTGTCCGGGTCAAAGCTTCGCAGCGACTCAATAAAGTCTCCGTCAAATTCCAGTCTTACCGGATATTTTTCGCTGTATGACCAGAAGTCAATTATCGCCCCCCGCTTCGCAAATTCCCCCGGCACTTCCACAAAGTCGGTGGAGTTGTAGTTCATCAGATTAAGGTGCTCAAGCAGCCCGTCATACCCGACTTCGCTTTCCTTGTCTATCCCAAGCGTGCTCTTTTTTATCGCTTCTTTTTTGGGTAGTCTGCATTCCAGCAGCCGGTAGGTGGAAAGGATTATAAACTCATTCCTTCCGCTGACATCGGATAGTTTCTCCTGCAGGGCTTCGTGTGTAAAGTCGGTTATGGTTATAGTTTTCCCCTCATGCCCCAGTTGCCTCAGCTCCACATCGTATTCCAGCACCGGCTCCTGATTCGGATGCAGTATAACAATCTGCTTATGCTTTTTCAGCAGCCGTATGGCTAAAAGTGTCTTTGCCGAACCGTGCAGTTTCGAGGTGTATAATACCTTCCGCTGCTCCAGCGCTTTTTCAGTCTCCCTGAAAGCTCCCGGTAGCAGGAATTTATCAAGAATGGTCGTTGACATCTGTAGCTAAAAAATCCGCTCGTTATATATAAAATTAAAATTGGTTACCGACCACCGCGCCGGCAGTTTTATCTCTTCCCGGAATGTGCTGAACGACTCCGCAGGCACAAAAGGATATGGGAATCCGGCATCAATCTCTCCGTTCCCGTTTTCATCGTGCACAAGCGTCAGGAAATATGTCCCCGGCACTATCCGCTCGAACTCAAATGTCGCATCGCTCTTTAGTTTCTGCCGGTAAACTAATTTCTTCTCGTCCTTGTTCCTTAGTATCAGCAGCGGATTCTTGCTTGTGTCCGCATACTTCACTGTCCCCGAAAGCCCCGTGAATTCCAGCCCGGTAATGGTCTTGAATGCATAGTTGTATAGCGAGTCCCGGTAACTGTTCCCTGCGGCGTCTTTTATATCTTCCTTCATGAACTTGATTTCATAGTAGGTTTCCGGCTTTAGTTCTTCCGCCGCTTTTATCATGTAACTACCGTCGTCCAGTCGCCGGAAGTCAAATTTTATCCTGTTCCCCACGGTGTCCCCGAAGCTTATCCTCTCTGCCAGCGGCTTCGCCCCCCCAAACATGTCCGTCGCATCGTCCAGCCTGAATATGAATTCCGGATATGCAAAATCAATTTTGTCTGAGTAAATGTTCGGCTCAGTCGAGTATATCACCGGCTTCAGCGTGTCCGGCTTAATGGATACGGTTATTGCCACAGTGTCCGTGCCGGATAAATTTCCTTTTCTGTCCCGTAAATTCTCCGACAACAGATAGTAGCTCTCTTCCTCTCTGAATAGCGTGTCTGTCACCAGCACCAGTTCCTTCTCTTTCGTCCTCCCCTTGAATACGAACAGGGGATTGGCTATCTTCCGGTATGCCGAATCGGTTATGCTGAAATTCTCCCTTTTGTAAGCGGATGTGTCCGCCTCCTCGGATAAAATCAGTAATATGTGCTGCCTGTCTGTCATTACTGCGGAAAAAAGCTTCGGACCCGTCGTGTCAATTTTTTGCATTACGTAGTTCAGTCCGTAAAAAGCGGAATCCTCTTCCGAAAGGGGTATGTCAGTGTGCGGCATTCCTATCAGATCCTGCTCCGGCTGGAATACCCTGTCCCTGAATTCATCCTTCACTGCAAATATCCTGTACTTCCCGTATGCCAGATAATCCAGCTTGAAATAACCGTTTGTTCCCGCCTGGGAAATATAATCGGGTTTGTGTATGGAGGGATCAATCGTGTCCCCCTCAATCCTGTATGCAAACAGCATTATACCCGAGGGTTTCTCATCGCTTACGAATCCCTCAATTTTACCATTGTCAATCTTCTCCCCGGTGGAAAATGCAAAGGTGAAAGCGGAATCCATCCGGTTCCGGTTGTTGTAATCCACCACGTCCGTACCTATCGATATGCTGTAAGTCATATCCGGTCTTAACTCTGAAGGGAAAAATACCCTCGCGTACCGGTTGGTCCAGCTCACTTCCAGATTCCCGTCAACCGGTGGAGAAATGAATATCGCATCTTTGAAAGTCCGCTTGTCCACATACTCCGAAAACTCAATCTCGAAATAATTATCCCCGAACCCGGTAGTCCGGTTCTCCGGATATGTGGATACTATCTTTGGGGGAATCAAATCTGCCTCACCTCCTCCGGGGGGAAGCTGGTTTGCACAGTGGAAACTCAGCAGCGCGGGAATTAAGAGTAAACCCCGTTTCAAATACTCACTTGCTCTCATTCTTCTTTTTCTCTTTCAGGTATTTATAGTACTCGCGCGCCAGTCGCTGATGCTCGCTGAATGTGGACGAAAACTTGTGCCCCCCGCTTCCGTCTGCAACAAAAAATATGTAATTATGCTCCTCCGGATAAAGGGTCGCCAGTATTGCCTTCCTTCCCGGATTGTTTATCGGACCCGGCGGCAGTCCGTTTACTTTGTAAGTATTATAGGGCGATTCCACTCGCAGATCGGAATGTTTCAGCCGCTTCCATCCGTCCGGCTGAAGATATTGCACGGTCGGATCCGCCTGCAGTTTCATTCCCCGCTTAAGCCGGTTCAGATATACCCCCGCAATCGTCGGCATCTCCGGCTCGTAATTCGTCTCCCCCTCCACAATCGAAGCCAGAGTAAGCAGCTGATGAATGGAAAATCCCATTTCAATTGTACGCTGACGCAGACTGTCGTTCAGAAATGCCGTCATCTCATTTACCATCATCCCTGCAACTTCCCTTGCGCTGCTCCGTTCGAAAAAGAAATACTTTCCCGGCAGCAAATACCCTTCAAGCGACCGCTCATCCAGCCCTTTGGAGACGATATAATCATAATCATCAACCAGTGCAATAAAAGAATCCGCCTCGGTAATCTTATACGATTCAAACAATTTAGCCAGTCCTTTAACAGACGCCCCCCCTCCGATATTCAGTTCAAAAAGCCGGTCCCCCTTCCCCTCGTCAAGTATATTCAGCAACTCCAGATAGCTCAGATCCTGAGTGAAAGTATAGCGTCCTGCTTTTATATTCTTAGTTCCGCCCGAGATATAGGCAGCCAGTTTGAAATTGAATTTACTGGGAATAAGTCCCCGGTCATAAATCCGGTTGGCGATAACGTCAAACGGTTCTCCGTTTTTAATCTCCACCTTCACCGGATAAGCCAGAGAAGTAGAATTAACTGTAAAGAAAGTATAATAAAGAAGGGAGAGGACAAAAAAGAAAAAAGCAATAACAAGCAGCCACTCCCTTTTCGAAAGCGCCTTTTTAATTGGTAACCTACCCCCGTTATCCGTAGATGATTTCTGAAAAGCCCGGGTAGCGTCCATTATTCTCTCATAAACCTTTGATACAAAAAGCACCAGATCTCTTTCCGGTACATTATTTTTAATCCTCTCATTAATTTTCTTTTCCCGATCGGGAGAATAGCGGGGTAGGACGAGCGTGGATTTTTCAATTCCGATTTTCCGACTCAATTTAAAGCGGTATCTAAGCAGGCGGATAATCAATCCGTCGACCAGATCAACGCACTTCCGATACAATTTCAATCTACTCTCACTCACCCAACCCTTTTCACCTTTTACAATAAATGACTTCTTAACACCTCATCAAATCACCTGTCCCGCTCGCGGGAACAAAAATCCCTTTTCCACTATTCACCGTTCACTGTTCACCGTTCACAATTTCCCCCCATCCCGCCTCCGGAAGAGCTGGAAAAGTTTCCGCCTCGAAATCCGAACCATACCCCGATTTATACAGCGTATACCCCCGGAACGCAATCATCGCCGCATTATCCCCGCAAAACTCAAAACCCGGTATAAACACACGTACATTCTGATTATTCCCGATCTCCGCAATCGCCTCCCTAAGCGGTTTGTTCGCCGCCACCCCTCCCACCAGCGACACCGACTTCACCCGATATTCCTTAAGAGCGCGTTTAACACTCCGTGTAAGCGCCCGGATAACCGCATACTGAAACGACGCTGCGATATTCGGCAAATCCTGTTCCGGAATATGCCTTTCCGGATAGTGCTTCTCCACGTATCTCAGCACCGCCGTCTTCAGCCCGCTGAACGAAAAGTCATAACGTCCCTTAAGCTCTGAAACCGGGAAGGGGATAGCCAGTGGATTCCCCCTCTCCGCATACCTCTGAATCTTCGGACCCCCGGGATAACCCAGCCCGATCAGCTTTGAAACCTTATCAAATGCCTCCCCCGCAGCATCATCAACAGTAGTTCCCAGCCTCGCAAACTCCGTAAAACTCTTTACCAGCAGCAGCAGCGAATGTCCCCCAGACACCACCAGCACCAGCATCGGGAACTCCGGCTTCTCCCCTCCAAGGAATCCCGAAAAAATATGTCCTTCAATATGATTCACCGGAATAAATACCTTCTTAGTCGCAAGCGCTAGACTCTTGGCGAACATGAACCCTACCAGCAGGGCACCAATCAGACCCGGACCCGCCGTAGCTGTAATGACTTCCACCTCCTCAAGCGTAGTCCCTGCCTTCTTCAGCGCCTCCTTCACCAGCGGCAGCACCTGCTGAATATGAGCGCGGCTGGATAACTCCGGAACCACCCCTCCGAAAAGCTTGTGGAAATCCTGGGAGGAAATCACATTACTCAGCACCTCCGTCTCGAACTCCCCCGATTCCCTTAAAACCGCAACCGAAGTCTCATCGCATGAACTCTCTATACCCAGTACAATCATCCGCGCTTCGAGAAAAAGTTTTTCATAATATGCAGAGCCATATTCGGATTCTCCTGCAGTCTTCTTATCGAGTACCTGTACCAGTCAATGCCGAACGGCACGTAAATTCTCACCTTGTATCCGTCCGCGTTTATCCTGTTTCTCAGTTCCTCCTTCACCCCCAGCAGCATCTGGAACTCGAACTTATCCTTCGGCACATTCAATTCCTTAATCAGCCGGTAAGCCTCCTTCACCAGATAGTCGTCGTGGGTGGCAATTCCAACGTAATTCCCGTCAGTTAACATCCTGTGGAGAATCTTCACAAAATTCTCCCTTATCTTCTGCCGGTTTTTAATCGCAAGCCTTTCCGGTTCAATATAAATTCCTTTACAAAGCCGGTAATTAGTCCCAAGCTTATTCAGTTCAGTCACATCGTCGTAAGTCCGTTTCAGATAAGCCTGCACTACCACCCCCACATTCTTATAATCCCGGTGAAAATGCTTCAGCAGATCAAAAATCCTGTCTGTGGTAGGCGTATCCTCCATATCCAGACGTACAAAACTCCTAATCTCCGTCGCCTTCTCCAGCAACTCCTTCACCTGAGTATAGCACAGCTCTTTGTCCAGCATAAGCCCCATCTGTGTCGGTTTAATCGAAAGGTTAGCGAGCAGATTATGCTCCTGAATCGCCCCCAGCACCTCCATGCATGCATTCTTCGAGGCAATCGCCTCCTCGCGGGTCGAAATCGCCTCACCTAGCACGTCAATTGTAGTATATATCCCCCGTTTATTCAGCTCCTTCGTCAGATTAACTGCATCACTCAGATAATCCCCTGCAATATACCTGCTCGAAAAAAACTTAACCACCGGTTTCGGCATCAGTTTTACAATAGTAACAATAAATTTATTCAGATAACTTAACATAAAACTCCAAAATTTAACCATGTAAATTACTAAAACCTTCTAAATAACAAAAATTCTCCCGCTCCCATAACAGCTCAATATTCAAGAAACTTACAGGCGAGTCGATGTTACACCCATAAAAAGTTAGACGGAGAGATAAAGAGACGGTGAGCTGGAGAGTTAAAAACAATTAATGACTTCGACGCGTCGAACTAAATACAGCATAGCCACCTCAACAAATCGACAAAACGCCTGTCCCGCTTGCGGGAACAAAAATTCCTTTTTCCCTCTTTACTTCTACCTTACCCTCCCTTCGGCGATTGATAGCTCTTAACCACAGATTTTCACAGATTACACACAGATTCTCACCCCGCTTCACGGGGCAGGCAGATTAACAAATCAACCCTTTTTACTTTACGTTATGAACGTTACAAACGTTATAAACGACTCCGACTAAGTCGGAATGACGGCGCAGCCAACTTGACACCTCAACAAATCGACAAATAAACAAATCAACCTTTTCCCGACTTACTTAACCACCATCATCTTCTTTGTCTCAATATATTTTCCTGCCTGCAAGCGGTAGAAATAAACTCCGCTCGATAATCCCGTTGCATCAAACTGCACTTCGTATCTGCCCGAAGATTTCTCCCCGTTCACAATCGTTGCCACCTCGTTACCAAGCACATCAAACAACTTAAGGGTTACATGACTGCTTACACCTGTCTGAAAGTTTATCACCGTCACCGGATTAAATGGATTCGGATAATTCTGCGAAAGAGCATATTCCCCGGGGATGTAATCATCATTCACATTCGTCCCGGTTGGAACAAGTTTGGCAACAAAAGCTCCCATAATCACACTGTCCGCATCAAAGAATCCAATATTCGAACTGCAGTAACCGGTGATATAAATATTCCCCTGGCGGTCTCCGGTAATTGCCAAACCCACATCCTCGGCGTTTCCGCCACCTCGCCTTACAAATTTGCATTCCTGACTCCCGGTGTAATAAGCAATTATGGGATCCCAACTATTCTCAACAGAGTGTACCACCACAGTATCAAAGAGAGCGGGATCTGCACAGAATCCGGTTACATAAACCTGATTATTGTCAGGAGTAAATATTCCATGACCCCTGTCATAATCGGGCGCCCCGGCCAGCTTTGCCCACACGACTTCCCCAGCTAAATTGTACTTAGCGATAAAAATATCATGAGAACCAATCGGAGTAAGCTGAACCTGGTCAAAGTATATAATATTGGCTCCTAATCCGGGTTTGGCTGCATATCCGGTAATAAAGCATCCCATTCCATTTGCAGTGGATACAGCCAGACCATAATCTCCGGCACTTCCCCCCCCATGTTTAGCCCAAACACAATTTCCAATCGGATCGTACAGACAAACAAAAATATCCAGGTTACCGTAACTGCCTATCTGACTAGTCCCAAAAGTGGCACCGGCACTACCTATTGAGCCGGTAATAAACGTATAGCCGTCAGGATCGGTTGAAACCCCCCGGATAAAATCGCTTCCGGTTCCGCCACCGCTTTTAACCCAGATACAATTGCCGGAGGTATCATATTTTGCGAGGAATGCATCGGTTGACCCGTTCACGGATGAAATTATTTTATCGTCAAAGGTGGCACTTCCGCTGTACCTTCCTCCTATATAGATGTGTCCCAGCTTGTCCATCGAGATAGATTCAGAACGCTCTCCCAGAATCCCACCGGCACTTTTTGCCCAGATAAAGTCTCCGTTTGGATCAACTTTTACAATAAAAACATCATCATTGCTGCCGTTACGATTAATCTTCAGGTTTCCGAAAAAGATTGAATCGGAGTCGAAGATACCCGTAACGTAAGAATAGCCGGCGGAATCTGTAACAATACCCAGCGCCATATCTGTGGCATACCCCGTTCCTTTTTTTGCCCAGATGCAATTCCCCTGGGCATCATACCTGGCGATAAAAGGGGATGTGTTATTAGCGTTGGTAGTAAACTTTATTCCCCCGCCAAAATCAATTGAGTGCTTGAATTGTCCGCAAACAAAAATATTTCCGGCGTAGTCGGTTGCAATCCCGTTTCCTTGCGGAACGGGAGCGGTACTGTGCCCCGGCATGCTGCTTGCCCATTGAAAATACTGAGGGGAAAGGGGGGACATAAGTAAAAAGAAAATTATTAAAAATGGAAAAATAAATTGATTTTTCATAACGCACTCCTGAAATAATTTTTAAACTTTTTACAGAGAAAAGGATATACCGGGAGTGGTCCGGAAGATTCCCGGTAAATGAATACGGTTTGAGATGAAAGATTGATATTGAATAAAACCAAGCGGAAAAAGGAAATTGAATCACACAACCGTCAATATCCTTAAAATGTTTATATCTGAAATCAATTTATAAAAATAATTATTTAAATGCAACAATAAACGTTTTCATATTTATCAGTTGAATAGTAAATAAATTTTTACTTGCCACACTCGCTTCAGGAACACAATCTGTGCAGCATTTATTAAATTTGCTCCCCACCTTCATCTCTCCGTCGCCTAACCATCAGCCGCAGCAGGCAGTTGCAATGAGTAATTTCTTTCATGACATTGCTTTTTACTTTGCTCCGATGGGTCAGGTCGCCGCGGGCGTATAATCTTTTAACCTTTTTCCCGTCCTTCGACTTAATGATCCCACAACAAATCTACAAATCGACAAAAATCCCTTTCATCAACAAATCAACAAATCACCTGTCCCGCTTGCGGGACCCAAAATCCCACTAACCCCTAAACTCCTTCCACTCCGGCTGGTGAAAAATCGAACTGAAGAAGTTTACTACTATAAAAAATTCATAACTGAACGAAAGTAAAACCGCTTCACGCATGGAAAATCTGTATCCCCATTCCCCCGCAAATCTGCTGCTGAACAGTACGTCAATCCCTGATTTTATTATCGCTGGGATTATGCACCACCAGGAAAGAAAAACGAATACCGGGGAAATTACCATTGCGAGATTAAGCAGATGCCATACCCCAAGTGCCGCTATGTGCCGCGGCAAATAGTGAAATGAGGTTTTTATGTGCCGGCTCCTTTGGGATATGTATTCCTTTAATGTTTCCGTACTGTCCGATTTTACTCCGCTCTCCATCCCCGGCACGTAATGCACTCTGAGTCTGTTTCTGTATGCCTCCCTTAAAAGCAGATCATCATCCCCGCTTAGCGTTTGCAGAGTCTTACCGTATCCCCCCGACTTTTCAAATGCCTTCCGGCTGAATCCAAAGTTCCGCGCAGGGGCTGAGAAGGGGAGTCCCGCTTTCAATAAAAAGAGGTTGAGCAGCCCCGACCTGAAATTTTCATAGCATGATATTTTGTTTATGCTTCCGGTTGTTTGCTTAAATGGCGCCGGTCCGAATATGAAATCCGCTCCCTTTCTGAATCCCCCCCCCATTCGCTTTAACCATCCCCGCTCCACTTCGCAGTCCGCATCGGTTATCAGGAAGCAATCATACAGCGCCTTTTCTATGCACGCCTGCAACGCCCCTCTTTTTGCCGGATATGCTTTCTCTCCCGGCTTTATCAGTAAATAATTCTTTTTTTCTTTTATGAATTCTTTTGTAATTTGATTGGTTGAATCAGTGGAATTATCATCGGCAACGATTACCTCGAATTTTTCTTCCGGATAGTCAAGTTTTTCCAGCGAGGTTAGCAGTCGAAGGATTTTTTTCTCCTCGTTCTTTGCCGCGATCAGTATCGAAATTGCCGGGTGCTCTGCACTCTCCTCCGGCGCTTTGCGGAAAAGCCCGCCAAGGATTAACCCCTTTCCGGCACTGACGCACATGTATAAGCAGCTGATTATGAGATAAAATTCTGTCATATATAGTTATTAAAATCAGGTAGTAATTTAATTAATTTTTGTCTAATTAATGTTAAGAATCTCATTTTTTCTTTTCTTTTTTTCATTCGCCCTTAATGCACAGATCTGGGTGGACCGGTTTTTACCCGATAAAACCAACCTTTACGATATCGCCTTTCGCGATTCTTTGCTTGGTATTGCCGTCGGGGATTCCGGCATTATCCTGATTACTCAGGATGGAGGCGCCAGCTGGCAGTTGCAGCAGGGAATAGCTTTCTGGGATGAATCTCTATTCAAAATTCAATACCTCCCGGGAGCTGCTTATCTGACCGGTTCCTCCTCTGCCAACGGTGGTTTCTTTGTTATCCTTAATCCCGAAACCGGCGAATTTACCCGCGTTGAGTTCCCCTATAAGGAAATTTACCTTACGGATTCTTATTTCGTCTCTTCAGATACCGTATTCGTATGCGGACTTCAGGGGAAATTTCTCCGCTCCTTCGATGGCTTGCAGAGCTGGGAGGAGTTCGAGGATCCCAATAACTTCTTCGCCAATCGCCGTATCCTTTTTACCGATGCCCAAAACGGCTGGCTTACCGGAGGCAGAATTGACCTTATCGGCTTCCTGAAAAATACTACCGACGGGGGAGTGACCTGGACAAATAAACTCCTTACTATTGAACCGATGCTCGATATTATTTACTTGAATGAAGATACTCTTTTCGCCGCCGGGGGGGATCCTGAATATGGGGGATGGATCTATATTTCCTCCGACCGCGGCGAGTCCTGGTCTCTGCAGCAACGCCCCGGTAATGTGATTACCCTGGGGAGCGTTAATTTCGCTAACCGGAAACGGGGTTGGGCTACCGGCGCCGGCTCTGTTCTCTCTTCTTCCGACCTGGGAAATACCTGGGAGTTGTTCAGGGAAACTCCCGAGTTTATTTATAAGTCCTCAATGCGTACGGAACGGAGTCATTGGTTCGCCGGTACTTCGGGCTTCCTTAGCGAGTATATTGATACTTCTCGCACCGATACAACCACCGGCATTAGGGATTTTTACCGGGCTTCGGATAACCGGCGCTTTTCGGTCTTCCCTAATCCCGCTAACAGTCAGGCAACTCTTTCCTTTTATATCGAAAAAAATAGCTTTGTCAGAATAGATCTATATGATATTTTAGGAAGACGGATTAAAAATATCTTTTCGGGTTTTCTTCAGGAAGGCAGCTGCACGCAAAATTATAGTTTTAACGACCTACCTTCTGGTATTTACTTTATCTGTTTGCTTAAGGATACGGAAATATCTGCACAAAAATTTGTTTTAAATAAATAATGAATGGAGTCATAATGGACAAAAAAAATCTACTACTTCAGGGGTTGGCTGTTGCTTTGGTCATTGCACTTGTTGCAGGAGCGACTTTCGTTTATTTCGGCAGCAGTGACATTTCAACTCAAAAACCCAAATCTCAACTCTTTATAGAGAAATTTGGTGACAGCAGGGATAGAACACCTGAAAATCCCTCCTTTTCCGAAGGTGTGATGAATATCAGATTAAACCAGCTTGACGGTGTCAGCGAACCCGTGGTTGCAATTAATCCGGATAACGACGCAAAGATGGTCGTCGCTGCTAACGATTTCAGAATTTTTGGAAACAGTGCCCGGCTGTTCTTTTCGAATGATGCCGGGAATAGCTGGATTCCGGCTCTGGTCCCCCTTTCCGGTCTCTCTAACTTCACGGAAGCTACTGATCCGGCTGTTGCTTACGATGCGCAGGGTAATGTTTACTATGCTATGATCCATTACCAGACTTTCGGAAACGGAGACGGGCTCTTCGTTAATATGTCCGCCGATAATGGCGCTACTTGGAAAAACAAGGCGGTTGAGGTTAAAAGAAATTCCGACGCTACTGTTTTCGAGGACAGACCAGCGATTACTGTGGATAATTCCTCCGGCACGTTTAAGAATAACGTTTATGTTACCTGGACATCGCTCGAAAACGAGAATGGAAGAATTCTCTTTTCAAGAAGTGTCAACGGCGGCGCCTCTTTCGAAAACTATATTGAACTCGCAACCGGCAAGGTTCATACCACTGACGTTAAGGTTGATCAGAATGGCGCTGTTTATGTTGCTTTCTTACTGAACAACAATACTATTGTGGTTAGAAAATCAGTGGATGGCGGGCTCTCTTTCGGTGCACCGGTTACCGCGGCAACTTTTGAGCATTCGGGCATTGCTTATAACAATACATTCCTCCTGAAGCAGAATGGAACCACCGGCGTGAAAGTAAGAAGCTTCCCCACACTCGCACTTCTGAATAATCATGTTTATATCTGCTACTCTGCAAAGAATGCAGGCGATCTTTCCGATATCTTCATGGTTAAATCACCGGATGGCGGCGCAACCTTCAGCGCTCCGGTGAAGATCAATAACGATAATACTGGCTCCGACCAGTTCATGCCAAGGGCTGATGTCAGGGATGGAAAATTATATATTACCTGGCTTGATTCCCGCGATGATGCAAATAATGTGACTATCGCTGCTTATCTCGGCGTTTCGGAAGATGCCGGCGCCTCGTTTACTAACAGACGCCTCGCTTCTCAGGATTTTAATCCTTCTTCTATTTTACTGAAAAATTATATCGGCGATTATATCGGTCTGGCTGTTGGCAGGGAAAATATAATTTCCGTCTGGACAGACGGCAGAAATAATCTGTTCGATGTTTACGCCGGAATTATTAAAATGAATCCGACCTCGGTCGACAATCCCGCTGTTGCAGGCGAATTCACTCTCAACCAGAACTATCCGAATCCCTTCAACCCCTCCACGGTTATTTCTTATTCCGTCCCCGCTGAAAATCAGGTAACTATTAAATTATACGATATCAGTGGGAAGGAGATTGCAAATCTCTTTAACGGTTTTGTTGGCGCCGGTTCGCATAGTTTTAATTTTGACGCAAAAGGTTTAAGGCTTGATTTAGCCAGCGGTACCTACGTTGTGAAAGTACAGTATGGTGAGATTATGAAGTCGATTAAAATGTCGTTTGTTAAATAATCAATTTACATAGAATTTTTACAACGGAGTACAGATGAGAAAACAGTTTCTTTCCCTTTTTCTACTTATTGCTGTATCAGGTTTGAGTTTCGCACAGTTGAAGGATGATGATTCAACCCCTTACTGGTCAAAAATCAAACAGGATGTTAAACAGCCTGAGATGCAAACAGATTATATCTACACCCCCTCGCCGCAGGTTATTAGAAAATATCAGATTTTCGGTACTGAGGCAATTGTATATCCCAACGTTCGCCCAAAGCCTACTACCAATACCACGCAGTCCGAAATGAGCATTGATATCCACCCGACTAATCCGGATATCATTTTCGGAAGCGCAAACGCAACTCCGTGGCCTGTTGCCGGTATTTATGGCACCGGGGTTTACTGGACTACCAACGGAGGTACTGCCTGGTCCGGTTATGATAATCCTCCTTTCGGGACCAACAGCGGTGACCCCGCCGGGGCAATCGGTACCAACGGGAATTTTTATATCGGCTTTATTGACGGCGGCTCGAATGACGGCGGTCAGGGGGTCGCCGTTTCTACTAACAACGGTCAGAACTGGACCCGCTATGTCGTTGGCGCTGCTCCTCCCGGATTTAATGACCTCCTCGATAAAAACCACCTCTGGGTGGATAAAAAAGTCGGCAGCCCTTACGAAAACAGAGTCTATGCCGCCTGGACCGATTTTTATTCAGGAAGCGCTAACAACTACTGCCTTGCCTTCAAATACTCGACCAACAACGGTCAAACCTGGTCAACCCAGAAAAATATAAGCGTTTCTCTTGCAAACTCTTACCTCGACCAGGGGGTGAATATCGCTACCGGTCCCAACGGTGAGGTCTATGCTGCCTGGGCAATTTATCAGGATGGTACGGTAAGCACCGGCGAAGACGGAATTGGTTTTAACGTCTCTACCGACGGTGGCGAGACCTGGGGAACTCCCCGTGCAATTTATTTGAAATCGAATTTTGGCATCAGAGGTACCCTCTCCAGTAAAGCAGGCATAAGAGTGGCTTCCTTCCCCTCAATGTCGGTTAACAGAAACACCGGCGAAATTTATATCGTGTTTCCTCAGAAGGGGAACGTCGCTCCCTCGGGAAACAGTATTGATATCGTTATGATTAAATCAACGGACGGTGGTACCACCTGGACTACCGGAACCAGGGTAAATAATGATCCGACAAACAACTCCAAGGATCAGTACTATCCCTGGTGTACTGTGGATCAGTCCACAGGCGCTCTGCACGTTGTCTTCTACGATAGCCGCGATGTACGTAATGACAGCGCCGAGGTCTTTATGGCTTCTTCCTTCGACGGCGGCTCTACTTTCGAGAATTTTAAGGTTAGTGATCAGAAGTTTAAACCCAAAGCTATCTCCGGCCTCGCTGGTGGTTATCAGGGGGACTATATCGGAATTACCGCTCTGAATAATGTTGTCTATCCTTACTGGTGCGACGATAGAACCGGTATTTACCAGGGCTGGCTTTCTAAAGTCGTGGTCGCTACTTATCCCTTAAATCCCTTTAACCTCACGTCACCCCCGAATAATGGAACGCTTACCTCATTCCCAAACTCCTCCACTCCTAATATTATTTCCTGGGATACCGCTTCGTCAACTGCTACATACAAGATCATTATCGGCACCCCTCTGAATCCGAGAATGCTGGAATTGCCTGCCGGCTCTAATGTTTTTACCCTCACGAACGGTCAGCTTGACGCTCTCCTTGCTTCACAGGGGGTTAATGCAGGTGACTCAATCTTTGCAATTTGGGACGTCTGGGCATACCGTAATAACGCTCCCCAGAATGATTCTCTTAAGTCAACTAACGGTCCCTGGAATATTATCCTCAAACGCGGTAAACCGGCTCTTATTCCTTTTAATCTTCTTACCCCCGGTGATAATTCCACGATTGTTACCTCCGTGTTTAATAATACCCCCGTTACTATCAGGTGGAATCGCTCCGGCGAAGGGGTTAATTATAAATGGAAATTCGGTACATCCCTCTCTAATGACGGGGAATCTAAAGCAACTTTGCTCGAACTTCCTTCCGGTAATGGAGGTTTTGATACTTCTATAACTCTTCTTAATTCTGCCCTGGATGCCGTACTCGCCGGAATTGGCTTGCAGCCCGGGCAGTCAAGTGTTGGGCAGTGGACTGTTTATGGTTACAGCGGTTTTGACTCCCTTAAAGCGATTCAGTCCTTCAACCTCACTCTGCAGAGACAGGCAAAGGGGAGTGTGCTCCTCGTTTATGATTCGACCTCAACAAACGGTCGGGTCAGCAAAGATTCCGTCGCAAATATTCTTGGACGCCAGGCGGTTACTTTTGATCTCTTCAATAAAGGGGGGCAGACAAGTACAAATGTTATTTCCTTAAGAGGATACGACAGGTTGATTTGGCTGGGTGAGGGGACAAGTGTTATGTCCGCTGTTCAGAAGGATTCGGTTAAAGCCTACCTCACGAACCCCGGAAAGAATAAATCAAAGTTGATTATTTTCTCCGAGGATATCGGATATCAGCTTGGCAGGTCAGCCTCCTCCTACTATGACCTTGATTTTGTTAATAATTATCTTGGATTCAATTTTGTTCTTGACCGTCCTTCATCAGGCGGTGCCCAGGCACTCACCTGGGATTACATGCCTTCGGTAACTAATCATAAGGACAGCACCATTGGCACCTGGCCCGATGTTCTTTCGGTATTTAACAGCGCAAACGGTAACGGGCTGGTGAAGTTTAACGACAACTCCTTCAACGCTGTCGGCATGTCTAACCTTACCTCCACTGTTGTGGTTTGGGGCGTGGATATCGAATCGATGCGTCGCTCTTACTTCAGCCCCGACACCGGATCCGCTCAGGAAAGAGCTGTTTACTGGGCTTTGAAGTATGTTGACTTGAGCGGTTTTATTCCGGTTGAGCTCAACTCGTTTAATGCGAATGTGGACAATAACCTCGTCTCTCTAAACTGGACTACCGCTACAGAGACAAACAACAAGGGTTTTGAGGTTCAGAGAAGGTTCAAGGATCAGCCCTTCTCGGTTATCGGGTTTGTTGAAGGTAAGGGAACTATCTCCGATCAGCAGGATTATATGTTCATTGACAAGACTTCCGTATCGGGTAAGTATTTCTACAGGTTGCGTCAGATTGACCTCGACGGAACCCAGTCCTTCAGTGATGAAATTGAAGTGGACGTAATTGCCCCCGTTCATTTCTCTCTTGAACAGAATTATCCTAACCCCTTCAATCCGGCTACTACTATAAAATATGCAGTTCCGCAGGATGGGCTGGTTAATTTATCGGTATATAACATGCTTGGCGAGAAAGTCGCTACGCTGATTAACGAGGTTCAGATTGCCGGGCATTATGAATTTAATTTGAATGCCTCGAAATTTGCTTCGGGAATTTATTTCTACCGGCTTGAAAGCGGTAAGAATATCTCTATCAAAAAAATGGCACTGATAAAATAAAATAACGTAAATTCAATTTATTTGCCGGAGATACTGTGAAACGTATCTTCGGCTTTTTTATATGAAACCGGGATACTTAAATCTCCATAAATCTGGTGAACTCGGAAGCCGAAGCCTCCGGGCGATGTCACTTCTTTCAGATTGCAATGTCTGTCCACATGCTTGCGGTGTTAACCGCTTGCTTGGAACTGCAGGGAAATGCTTTTCAGGTGAGCTTCCAATCGTTGCATCCTATTCGCGGCACATGGGGGAAGAGCCCGTAATCAGCGGCTATAACGGAGCCGGTAATATTTTTTTCGGGAATTGCAATTTGAAATGCATATACTGTCAGAATCACGAGATTAGCCAGGACCGCAAAACAGACTGCTGCAGGGAAATTGGTTTTGAGCGGCTCGCAGAGATCATGCTGGAATTGCAAAGCTCCGGGTGCCATAATATTGGGCTCGTCTCTCCCTCTCACTTTGTTCCGCAAATTCTCAAATCCCTGGATATTGCCGCCGGTCAAGGGCTTGAACTTCCCCTGATTTGGAACAGCAACGGATACGATTCCCTCCAAAGCCTGCACCTGCTCGACGGGGTCATTGATATTTATCTCCCCGACTTCAAGTACGGGAACGATGATTATGCGCTGGCATACTCGAAAGCTCCCTGCTATTTCAGCATCGCCGGGGCGGCAATTACTGAGATGCACAGGCAGATGAAAGGCGACTTTATCATCGGCGCGGACGGAGTGCTCAAAAGGGGTATGATTGTCCGCCATCTCGTGCTGCCGAATGATCTCGCTGAGTCTGAAAATATTTTTAAGTTTCTGGCTGAAAATATCGGCACAAACATCCGCATCTCTCTAATGTCCCAGTATTACCCGGTTCACAATGCAAACCGCGAGATTCTTTTATCGAGAAAGATCACCGGACGCGAATATGAAAAGGCTGTTGAGCTGCTTCACAGGTATGGTCTTACACAAGGCTGGATTCAGGAACTCGAAAGCTGTGATTATTACCGCCCCCAGTTTATTGCAAATCGTGACAATCCCTTCGGAAACTGAATTTTTTCCCCCTTTTTTTCCTGCTTTGAAATTCTAAAATATTAACTATTTTAATAGTTAAATTTTATTTTACTTTTCACAAAATCGAAGTATTGTAATTATGGAATGGATTATTCTTTTTCTCTGGTTAGCGATAATTAACGGAGGACTTGGCGGTCAGTACATCCTGAACTGGATGGGAAATCAGCCCAAGTATGTTGGTAATCAGCCTGTTGGTGTTTCCGCAGGGGTTATGACCTGGTGGCGCGAAATCTCCAAGCTCCTTTGGGCTGCCGTGGCTGTGATTATTGAAATTGCCCGCGGCAAGGAACTCAAGTATTTCTGGCCCGGACGGATTTCAATGATCACTATTGTGATTTGCGCTTTCACGGGAGTTATTGAAAATATCGGCTTCTTCTATCTTCCCAGAAATTATTCCCCGCATCTCTATGCACCATACGTAAACCTCTATCTGGCAATGCTCCCGTTCTTCGGGAAATTCCTGTTTGATGCGCAGGTCAGAAAAGAACATTATATAGGTATATTTCTGGTGATTTCTGGACTTATAGTACCGCATATTCCTTGGGTGCTTGGTCATACGGTTGATGCAAATTCGGTACTTGACCTGAATGCAATAATCTGGATTATCATCATAAATTGTTGCCTCTGTTCACAACAGATTCTGAATAACAAAACCGTTCAGACTGCATTTAAGGGCGTGGGTCCAAACGCACTGGTTTTATGGCGGGAAATCTGGAAGCTTCTCTTTATAAGTTCATTCCTGCTCATTATTCCCCTGATCGCAACTTTGTTTCAGGTTCATACACCCGCTGAGATATCGAAAATTAAATTCGAAAAAGCTCTTACTCAGTTAGATGCCGAGGATCAGGAATTTATTAAACAATATTATACTGCCGATCAGGAAGTCTTCAGGATCGCCTCCAACCTTTCGGAAGAAACAGAAAGTAAAATAGAATCCGTCCTTAGGAAAACTGACCACAACGGATTTTTCTCTCTGTTTGAGGGAAGTCTCTTCCCCGATAACTGGTGGCCGATATTGTTCGTTGTGGCAGCTGGTCTGACCGGGTATATTTACAGTTTCGGATTCTTTAAACTTTCAAAATACTCCGCTCATTACTGGGTGCCTTATACCAACCTCTGGCTGGCTGTCCTCCCATTCGTTATGCTTGCCTTTGGTAAGGATGTTACACTTTATCAGATCATCGGAGCAGTGATAGTTACTGCGGGACTTATCGTTGGTGTCTCTGACTACGGTCGTCATAAAGTTGAGGAGATTGAAAAAACCCATAAATAATAAGGCTCTGTAACCGGGAATGATTTATTTATTTGCAAGGTGGATTGACGGTTCTGCGGCAGATCCGTTATGCATGGTTTTTCCTTGCCGAACTTTCACTCTGCTTTGTCTTATTTATAAATATGAATTATGCCTGAGTGAATAATCTTTAACATGAAAGAAATGATTATGAAACGTCTCTTGTTAGTCATCTCGTTTTTATTCCTTATCACAAATGTGCCAGCCCAGGAGGAATCCGGGTCAAAATTTAGCGCAGATGCCGGCGCTGAGCTTGTCAGCCGCTATATCTGGAGGGGCTTCGAGTGGGGGGGCAACTCCCCTGCAATTCAGCCGTTTTTCTCAATCTGCTACAATCTCTCGGATTATGGTATCCTTGAGTTTGGTGCCTGGGGCAACTATATGTTCCAGGGGAGCTTCACAGAGAATGACTTTACTCTTAAATACTCCCTGCCTACTGAGAAATATGGCGTCTTCTCTTTGGGACTGACTGACTATTTGTTCCCCTATCTTAACGTCTCGATAAATAATTTTGAGGGGAACGGGGATGGTGCCCATACGCTCGACGTTACGCTGGAGTATGAAGGTCCGGAAGAGTTTCCTTTCAGCCTTCTCTTTTCCCAGCTTGCATACAACGATTATCCTGATTTCAAATCATTCTACACGGAACTCGGTTACAGTTTTACGATTTCCGAAATGACCAACAAGCTCTTTTGCGGCGTGGCTTTGGGTCCCAGCGACTGGAATTCAGTCATGACCGATAAACCCGAGCTCATTAACCTCGGTTATGAAATAACAAAAGGGATCCTCGTCTCTGAGGCTTATATGGCTTACGCATCGGCCGCATTTATAGTTAACTGGCATTTGAAGAGTTCTTACCTGGTCTTTAAACTTACTATATAAAAAGATGACAAATAATAAGTTTTGCAATAGTGTACTAAATTATTCACGCCTTCTTACCCGTGAGGTTTTTATTGGTGACCTCCCCCTGGGTGCCGGAAATCCTATCCGCATCCAGTCAATGACCACTACCGATACCATGAACACAATCGCCACAGTCGAGCAGACTATCCGGATGGTTCAGGCAGGTTGTGAATATGTGAGGATTACTGCTCCCAGTATTAAAGAGGCGGAAAATCTCGGCGTGATTAAAAAGGAATGAAAGCAAAGGGGTTATTCAGTCCCCCTTATTGCCGATATTCATTTTACTCCGAATGCCGCCGAACTTGCTGCACGCCTGGTTGAAAAGGTTCGGGTCAATCCCGGTAATTATGTTGACAAGAAGAGGTTTGAAACTCTGGAATATACGGACGCTGAGTACGAGGAAGAGATTGAGCGGATTAGAAAACGCTTTTCCCCGCTTGTTAAAATTTGTAGGGAATATGGTACCGCCATGCGTATCGGCACAAACCATGGCTCTTTGTCTGACCGTATTATGAGCAGATACGGCGACTCTCCTTCGGGAATGGTGGAATCAGCTCTGGAGTTCGTCAGGATTTGCCGTGATCTCGATTATCACAATATCGTCCTTTCAATGAAAGCAAGCAATACAAAAGTCATGGTGGAAGCCTACCGCCTTTTGGTTTACCGAATGAAGATAGAGGGGATGAATTATCCGCTACATCTTGGGGTTACTGAAGCCGGCGGGGGAGAGGATGGAAGAATCAAATCTGCTCTTGGAATCGGCACGCTGCTCGAAGATGGTCTGGGGGATACTATCCGCGTTTCGCTTACTGAAGACCCCGAGTTTGAGGTTCCTGTTGCTAGAGCGATCGTAAACCGCTATAAGCATCGCACCTCGGAACCTGCACTCCCCGTCACGATTAATATTGGCACGATTAACAATTTTTCTCCCTTCGATTATCAGCGCCGGCAATGTGCGTCATTAGCCGGGATTGGCGGGGACAACGTCCCCCGCGTTATTGCCGACTTCTCGGCTCATAGGGAACTCACCCTCGATGATCTGAAATCTGTTGGATACGAATATCATGAGCCAACGGATAAATGGTATGTGAGTGATTCTGCTCCTGACTTTATTTTCCTCGGCACGTCGGAATGTAATATCCCTTTGCCCACTACCCTCCGGCTGATTGTCGATGCCCACAAATTCCACTCCTTCACAGCTTTGGACAGCGTTAAGGTCTATCCATTTTACTCCTCTCCCGGTGAGTTTGCTAAGAGAGTGGAAACCGGAGCATTCTGCAATTTTATTTATGTGGACGCTGCTGAAGCAACGGATGATTTTATTCAACAGCTCAAAAGGGATCATCAGGCAGTACTGGTCGTTGGTGCCAAAAGGGATCACTGGCTTGCTACTGTTAGGAGTCTCTTTTTCCGCCTCCTTAATGAAGGACTTGATTTGCCGGTTGTTGTGAAGCGGGATTATCAGGCTCTTGACCAGGAAGATTTCGTACTCTATTCATCTACTGATTTTGGGGGACTGCTTGTGGATGGATTTGGTGACGGGGTTTGGTTAGCTCACAACAGCATGCTTAAATCCGACATGAACAGGGTGACTTTTGGAATTCTCCAGGCAGCAAGAGTTAGAATATCCAAGACGGAATACATCGCCTGCCCATCCTGCGGACGCACACTCTTTGATTTGCAGGAGACCACTGAGATGATTAGGGTACATACAGAGCATCTGAAAGGGGTAAAAATTGCTATAATGGGATGCATCGTAAATGGTCCTGGGGAAATGGCGGACGCTGATTATGGATACGTCGGGAGCGGTCCCGGCAAGATAACTCTCTATAAAGGAAAGGAGATAATCAAACGAAACATAAACTCCGATGTGGCGGTTGATCAACTGATTTCACTGATCAGGGAAGATGGGAAGTGGGTGGACAAGCAGAAATAATTCTGGCTTAACGGGCGATAATTTATCACTGTGTCCGGTTTTTTTCGGCTTAATTTAATTATTTTACCCGGGGTTGGAGCAAGAAATAAAAAAGATTTGCGTATTTTCCCTGAAACTGTTATTTTTACAATATGAATGCAAAAAAATATCTGATTAGGAAACTACTAATTGTTACGCTCGGACAAACGAAAAAACTAGAACTTAAAAAAAGAAAATGAAATGCACCCCAAATAATAAGGTGCATTTTTTTTTGACCTCGTCCGTATTTAGGACGTGGCTTAAATTATGAAGATAAACGAAATTCTTAAACATATTGAAGATTGGGCTCCGCCGGGGATTGCCTGGGATAAAGATAATCCCGGAATTCAGGTTGGATCTGCGGAGGCAAGAGCAAGGAATGTACTTATCTGCCTTGACCTCACCCGGGAGATTGTTAAGGAGGCGGTCTTAAACAAATGCAACTTAATTATCTCTCATCACCCCCTTATTTTTAACCCCATCCGAAAAATACAAATATCTGACGACCCAACTTCCCAACTTATCGAACTGCTCATTAAAAACAATATCACTCTTTATAGCGCCCACACTAATCTTGATTTTTCTAAAAATGGTGTTAGTTTTCAACTGGCAAAGACTCTTGGTCTCAAAAATATCAGTTTTCTTAAAGCCCTTGGGGAGAAGCTGGTTAAATTAGTGGTTTTTGTCCCTGAAGATAGTGTTGAAAAGGTTTCGGAGGCGTTATTCAGTTGTGGCGCCGGGATTATTGGCGAGTACACCGGCTGCAGTTTTAAAACCAGAGGAAAAGGTACTTTCCGACCGTCAGAATCAGCTAACCCCGCAATAGGTAAAAGAGGCAAGTTTGAAGAGGTGAATGAAATACGGCTTGAAGTAGTTGCAAATAGTTGGCAGGTTATGGGAATTGTTGACGCCATGAGAGATGCCCATCCTTACGAGGAACCTGCTTATGATATTTATCCGATTAGGAATCCTTCCACTGAATTTGGATTTGGTGCGATTGGTGAATTGGAAGAAGGAAAATCAGAGAATGAGTTCCTCGATTTGGTATGTGCTAAATTGAATGCAAATGGGTTAAAGTTCTCCCCTTCAATAGGCAGGCAAATAAGAAAAGTAGCAGTTTGCGGCGGATCGGGAAGCGAACTTCTTGATCAGGCGATTGCGTGCGGAGCTGACGCTTTTTTAACTGCGGACGTCAGGTATCATACATACTTTGATGCACTTGGTAAGATTTTACTTATTGACGGTGGGCATTTTGAAACAGAGGTTCTTGTGTTCCCGGAATTAAAAAGATATATTCAAAAGTTTTTTAAAAGGGACAAAATTTCAGTGAAAGTATTGATATCAAAACATCTTCATAGTCCCGTAAAGGTTTATAATTATTCAAAAAGGAGTAAATAAATTGGTTGAGAAACTAAAAACATTATATAAATTGCAGCGGCTTGATTCACATCTTGATAAACTGGAGGAGCTGAGAGGTGACCTGCCATTAGCCGTTAAAGCTCTTGAAGAGAGACTAAACGATATGGAAAGAATACTGGAAGCCAAGCAGAAGGAAAAAGAAGACTCGGCAAAGAAACGGGAAAGCAATGACGATGAAATTCGCACACTGAGCGAAAACCAGAAGAAATATAAGAGTCAACTATATTCTGTAAGGAACAACAAGGAATACGACGCACTTACTAAGGAAATTGACCATACTGATACGAAGATCAAGAAAATGGAAATGGAAAACGATGCTTTGGCAGATTTCAGTAAGCGTGTTGAAAATGAGATTGAGGAACTCACTCCCCTTATCGATAATCTCAAAGCAGAAATGAAAGAAAAGGAAGCAGACCTTAGAACCATTATCAAGGCAAACGAAAAAGAAGAAATAAAACTAAGGGAGATCAGGGCCAAAGTTGAAGTGAACGTAAAGAAACCTGATTATTCGCAGTACATACGCATCAGGAAGGCGAAGAAGGGAACTGCCGTGTCCGTTGTAAAAAGGGGTTCATGCTCAGGATGTCACAATGTCGTTCCTGCTCAGCGTCAGCTTGAAATTAAGAAAAATAATAAACTCTACACCTGCGAGTACTGCGGCAGAATTCTGATCTCGGAGGATATTGCTAAAGAAAACGAATAAAATCTGTTCAATTTCTGACTGAATTTATTATATTGTGATCAGTTAATTAATTTTTTTCGTTTTTACGGAAAACATTTAAAAATTTTAATAAAAAATATAAGATCATTTAGTTGCGAATGGGCAATTGCCGGATGTGAATCCGGAGGAAAGTCCGAACTCCACAGAACAGAGTGCCGGGTAACGCCCGGGCAGCAATTGGGTAACCGGTTGTTGACTGACAGTACCACAGAAAAAATACCGTCCCGTTAATCGGGATAAGGGTGAAAAGGCAGGGTAAGAGCCTACCGCTGCTGCAGTAATGCAGGAGGTCCTTCAATGGAGTCCCCCATGGGATCATGGTAAACCACACTCGGAGCAAGATCAAATAGGAGTATTATTTCCTCAAGGAAACGCAGTGGTTCGCTGTGATTAATACTCGGGTAGATTGCTTAATCCTTTCAGTAATGAAAGGATAAGATAAATAATTGCCGGCTCCGGTTTTCCGGAGCTACAGAATTCGGCTTATAGTTCGCAGCTAAATTTCTTCAGAAAATCATTCTATGCAAGAAAAAATATGGAACATCAAAGAAGTTGATGACCTTTCTGAGGTGATTTATCTGGCTGATTCCCTTAATGTCTCGGAGCCATTAGCAAAGCTCCTTGTCATGAGAGGAATTAAAACCTTTTCCCAGGCTAAGTCCTTTTTCAGACCTTCCCTCGATTCTCTTTACGATCCCTTCATTATGGATGGAATGTCCTTAGCTACTCAACGGGTGATTGATGCTTTGACTAATAAACAGAAAATTGTGGTTTACGGGGATTATGATGTCGATGGCACGTGTTCTACTGCTTTATTGGTAATGTTTCTTAAGGAACTTGGAGCAGATGTCGAATACTATATCCCGAACAGAGTTAAAGAGGGTTATGGAATAACTGCTTTGGGAATTAATCTGGCAAAATCAGTCAATACTTCTCTCATGATTTCGGTCGATTGCGGAATAACCGCAAATGAAGAGGTTAAGTATGCAAATTCTCTCGGTATTGATTTTATTATTTGCGATCATCACCAGCCTAAAGATCAATTGCCGGAGGCTCTGGCGATTCTTGATCCCCTTAAACCATCCTGCAATTATCCCTTTAAGTATCTTTCGGGAGCAGGAGTCGCTTTTAAGTTGGCTCAGGGAATAAGCGATCGGATAGGAAAGAAGGATCTTCCTTTGAAATATCTGGATCTTGTTGCCTTGGCCGGAGCGGCAGATATTGTTCCTCTTATTGATGAAAACCGGATACTGGTGAAGGAAGGAATTGACCAGATTAATCATAGCCCCAGAGCTGGTATCGCATCGCTTATTCGCTGGAGCGGGATGGAACCCGGAAATCTCTCCAGCGGACACATTGTCTTCACACTTGCACCAAGAATTAATGCCGTTGGACGGCTTGGTGATGCCAATATAGCCGTGAAACTGCTTATGACCACATCCTCGGCTGAAGCCGAAAATCTTGCAGGTATCCTGGATCACGAAAACCGAGAAAGAAGGAAGATAGATGAGGATACGTTAAATGCTGCGATTAGTATTGTCGAAAACAAAATTGATTTGAATGATAGTCTTGGAATAGTCCTTCATGAGGAAGGTTGGCACCCGGGTGTTATTGGGATTGTAGCTTCCAGACTTGTCGAGAAGTTCTACCGCCCGACAATAATGCTGACAACAATTGATGGGGTTGCCAAAGGTTCAGCACGCAGTATTTCTCAATTCAATATGTACGATGCTTTGAAAGAGTGTGAGGATCTTTTGATTCACTACGGCGGTCATCAGGCTGCGGCAGGCTTGGCTGTTGAGATAGATAAACTGGGCGAATTCCGTGAACGCTTTAATGAGATTGTCCGCGAAAAATTCAAAAACGAAGAGCCCAAACCATATATAGATATCGATACAAAAATCAGAATGGCAGAACTGACACCCAAATTCAGACGAATAGTTGATCAGTTTGCACCTTTTGGTCCCGGTAATCTTAGACCAACTTTCCTCTCTGAGAATGTCGAAATCGTAGGCACCCCGCGACTACTGAGCGGAAAGCATATTGCTTTTGTAATCCGCCAGCATGGATGTGAAAAGGTTTTCGATTGTATCGCGTTTAATTTTAGCGAATACTGGGAGAGTTTATCAACTCATCGAAGTACAATAGATATTGTCTTTGGAATGGATAATATGCAAAGGGATGGGAAAATCTATCCCCAGTTCAGGATTAAGGATATTAAGATAAATTAATTTACAGGAGTTGAAAGATGTCCGGTCACTCAAAGTGGGCAACCATAAAAAGAAAAAAAGCCGTCGCAGACTCCAAGCGAGGCAAAATGTTTACGAAATTAATCAAGGAAATTACGATTGCTGCCAGGGAAGGGGGAGGAGACCCCGGGGGTAATCCCCGTCTTCGCCTTGCGATTGATAATGCTAAGGGAATGAACATGCCCGCTGATAATATTGATCGCGCAATAAAAAAGGCAACCGGAGAACTTGAAGGGGTCACTTATCATGAGCTGAATTATGAAGGATATGGACCCGGGGGAATAGCAATGATGATAGAAGTTGCTACAGATAATAAAAACCGGGCTGTCGCAGAGGTCAGGCACATCTGCTCAAAATATCACGGATCGCTTGGTGAATCGGGTTCGGTTGCATGGATGTTTCAAAGAATGGGAGTGATAATCATAAACCGTGGAAATTCTTCCGAGGAAGAATTATTGGAAACTATCCTCGAAGCCGGGGCGGAAGACATGACGACAGAGGAAGAATTTTTTGAAGTGAAAACAAACCTGGAAGATTTTGAAAACGTTCGTAGAGCATTGGTCGGAAAAAACTACGAAATCGAAAGCGCGAATCTCCAATGGGTGCCCAAAAATCTTGTTAAGGTTTCGGGAGATGCTGCCGAATCAATCATTCGACTGATAGAAGCACTTGAGGATAGCGACGATGTTCAGCATGTTTTTTCTAATGCCGATTTTGAAGTATAAAACAAATGATAATTTTAGGAGTTGATCCGGGCACTCTCAGAACTGGTTACGGTATTATATCAGTCGCTCAGGGAAAGACCATCTGGATTGCTTCAGGTACTATCAATCTGGTTAAACTTAAAACCCTCCCCGAGAAACTTAAAAAAATCTATTTCGAACTTACTGATCTGATTGAAAGGTATAATCCACAGGAGTTTGCTATCGAAACAGCATTTTATGGAAAGAATGTCCAGTCAGCTATGAAAATTGGCTATGCCCGAGGTGTGTCAATACTTGCTGCGGTTAATAAAGCAATATTTATTTGTGAATACAGCCCCAGGGAAGTAAAAAAATCGGTTGTGGGAACAGGTGCAGCTTCAAAGGAACAGGTCAATTATATGGTCAAATCGATCTTGGAGCTTGCGAAAGGGAAAGTTGGTTTGGATGAGAGTGATGCCTTGGCAGTTGCACTTTGTCATTCATTCCGTATAAAGGGGATTTCCCGGAAATCGACAAGTTGGAAGTCGTTTGTTGAAAAATATCCTGAAAGGATAATACAATGATTGCATATTTGAAGGGTGGGATTCTGAGTAAAAAACCCGGAAAGATTATACTGGATGTTAATGGAGTCGGGTACCTTGTATTGATTTCTGCAAATACTTTTGACCAAATAGCACTACTTGATTCGGTGGAACTTTTCATTCATACAGCAGTCAAAGAAGATTCAATTACCCTCTTTGGGTTCAAGAGTGAAAATGAAAAGATGATGTTTGAACTCCTGATTTCCGTCAATGGTGTCGGTCCTAAAACAGCCCTCGGGATCCTCTCGGGAATAAATGTGGATGACTTGAAAAGGGCTATTATATCATCAGACCTGAATCGCATCTCAATGGTTCCGGGGATCGGAAAAAAATTGGCTGAACGCCTGGTTATCGAATTAAAATCCAAAATAGATATGGTTTATGAAGAACCAGGTCAAAAGAGAATTTATTCGGGTAGGTCAGAAGCAATTTCTGCCCTGACTGCCCTTGGATTTAACTTCAAAAATGTTGAGCTGGTGATAAAAGAAATCTCAATTAATGAGTCGGATCTTTCTGCAGAAGAATTAATAAAAAAGGCTCTGTCCCGGCTTAGCAGTAAATAGCTAAATTATTTCCGTTTCAAAGGACGCAACATTAGTTATCTCACCATAAAGTTTATCCCCCTTTACTACTTTTGAAACTCCTGAAGGTGTACCCGTAAAAACAAGGTCTCCCTCCTCAATAGTCATGAAAGAGGATATGTACTCAACTATCCTTGCCGGAGGGAAAATCATTTTGTTAAGCTGTTCACGCTGACGAACCACGCCGTTGACTTTCAGAGTCATCCAGTCCTCCGGCGATACTTTGTGTTCTTCCTTCGCCAAAAAATCAGAAACCAGCGCGGACATATCAAAGCATTTGGCGGTTGTCCAGGGCTGCCCTTTCTTTTTCAAATTATCCTGCACGTCCCGTAATGTCATATCAAGCCCCACACCATATGCGATGATCGCTTCCTCTGCTTCCACAGCATTTGCATCTTTGAGTTTTTTGCCAATCAGCAAAACCAGTTCAATTTCGTGATGCATGTTTTGTGAGTAGGCCGGGATTTCAATCGGGTGTTTGGAATAAATAAGTGCAGAAGCTGGTTTAAGAAATATAACAGGGAGTTCAGAAGGTTCGTTTCCAAGTTCCTTAATATGCTCAGCATAATTTCGTCCAAGACATATAATCTTGCCTACTGAATACTCTTTATTTTTGTTCCTGATTTTTATAGTTTTCATATTGTGTCCTTTATGTTAGTCAATTATTAGTGAGGTTAATCCAAATCGGAATGAGTTCTCTTCTCGGTGATTAAGCCGCCATGCAAATGAGAAGCGAATTGGGAAAACGCCATGTCCTATGTTAAAGCCTGCTTCCCATAACGGTTTTGTATATGTTTTTACCCGATATGGAAGGATTTTATGGCTTGGATAACTAATATCGGAATAAGCGCCGTTTACAAATACTGTCGTTTGCAGATCAAGGGTTTTTAAGAAAGGTATTCCGCTTAAACGGAAAAGTTCATCGTACATATTGTACTCAAAAAATGCAGTAACTTTTCGGTCTCCCAGTGCCGAATTAAATCCAAGTGTTCGAAGAGTGTTTTCACGGGCAATTAACTCTACGTTTCCCGGTATATCAAACAGCATTTGATAAGGAAGGGAACCTGTGGTATAAAGCCCATCCAAAAGAAAGCTAAGAGTCGTTCTGCTGAATAAGTTGATAGAGCCCTTAAGCTCTCCGTTCCAGGAAGTGAAATCAAGACCGCTGGAAATTAAATCATTTTTTGAGTGAAGTACATCCGCAGTTAATTGCAGATTTAAAGATCTTGGCGTATTAACACGTCTTCGGAATTTCCCGTCTTCAATATACTTTCTTAAATCAATTGTTAAACCAAGTTGCAGATAGTTTAGGCGGGTCTCGTATATCAAGGGATTATCTCTGAATGCTTTATCCTTAGAGAATATTGAAAAATCACTATTTTTAAAGGCTGTATTATCGGTGCGATTGTAAAAACCCATAAACAATTTAAGAATCGGGAACACTTCTCCCGACAGCTGAATTTCGAATCCCTTTTTGTAGAAATAATCGTTGAAATCATATTTGTCCAACAGACACATTAAAGTTGAGAAAAATTGAGAGTAGTCTTCACTTGTTGAAAAGAGTTTTTCCGTATGATTATAAAAGCTTGCTTTTATTTCGTATGTTCTGTAATTACCCGGTAAAAAAGAAGTTGAAAAAAAGTATTTGAACTTTTTATCATTAAATCCGTATGAGAAGGATAGCTCGGAATTACTCCGTTCCTCAAACCCATCGAAACTGCGGAAACTGAAATCCAGTGAATGCCCTTCCACTCTATTAAAGTGATAAAGTGAAAGTGGACTGCTTATTGAAAAATTAGGTGACAAAAGTACACGAGGTGAAAGGATTGAAAAATTATCTGCAATGGAGAATGGTACATTTTGCTCGCTGTCAATTTTTTCATAGGCAGTCATTTCTTCTTTGGTTTCTGGAATTCTCTGCATCGAACTCCAGTAAAGGGAGTCTTTCTTGTCCGCATCAGTATTTACGGTAATAATTGCCATGTTAAAAATATCATCATCAACAGGATGGTTGATTTTATAGTTGTAGAGAATTGAGTTTACCTGAAACGAAAATTTGATTAGTCCCAGTATTTTTGCCGTAACCATAAGATGATAATCCACAGGCATGAGTATCCCATCCTCAGCGGCATAGAATTGCTGATATATCGAAATTGTGTCTAGAAGTCCGCCAACGTTAGCCGCTTTGTTCAGATTAAGTTCAATTCTTACCATTTCGTAAGTTTCGGCAGTAATATAAATATTCCCGATAAATCCGGGATCGAGTGAGTCATCCGGCGTCATAAGCAATTTATAAACCGGTTTATTGTCAATCGCAAGTGTATCAACTATCATGAAATAATAATAGCTTAGCGCATTTTCTGCAAGGGGACCGTAAATATTCCTTCCGAAAAAATAAATATCATCTGAATAAAAATTAAGGATTATTCTCCCTCCTGTCAGGATATTTATCGAGGAGGGGAGATTGGCGGTCTGCTTCCTGGCGGTTATCCACTCTTTATAATTGTCTGGTTTTTTAAAGTAGCCAATGCTCTCATTTTCCAGAATTCCGTTAATTTTCAATTCTGCTGTATCCAGGCCGGTTTCAATAGAAATAGTGTTTGATGAGGCGGTAACTTCCTGATTGGTTTTTATTATCCCCTTTGTATAAGCAGTGAATGAATAACTGTTAAGTCTTGCGTTCCTTTCATTTTTAACACGGATGGCATTGCGTATTATATTATTTGCCGGATTTTCTCCCGGAATCACAGTTACCTCAGACAGATCAACAAAAGAAGGGGAAAGACGTAAAAGTACTTCGGAAATATTATTGCTAACATTAATCTGAATAGTATCCGAGACAAATCCCATGTAAGAACAAATAAAAGTATAATTCCCTTTTTTTAGTCGGATTTCAAACACCCCTTCCGGATTAGTTGCAGTACCAAGCCCACTATCGCCGAGTCGGATATTCGCATATTGCAGAGGTTTTCCTGTCTCAGCGTCTATAACCTTTCCGCTCACATTAAAGGTTTGTGCGTTTGTTAAGTAGCTTACTAAACAAATGAAAAAAAATACTCGGTAGTATATCGAAGCCATTAAGAAAAAAAAGTTTGTTATTGCCAACTAATTCATTAAATTGAGTTCAAATTTACTACACATTTATAAGATTTTAAAGGAATTATATGCGATTTCTGAATTTTTTCACACTATTATTTTTATTTCCAATGCTTCTGACCGCACAGGATACGGATACGGTAAAGAATTTTCCCGAAGGTAAAGAAATACTTATGAAATATATCGAGGCAATCGGAGGCGTTGATAACTACCTTGCAATTAAAGATAAGAAAATTGTAATGGAAGGAAAAGTACAGGGCATGGATCTTTCAAGTGAAATATTCTTCAAAGCTCCTAATAAATTAATGCAAAGAACAACAGTAGCCGGAATGGAGCAGATTATCTTATTTGACGGGACGCAAGGATATCAGAAAGGTATGAATGGAGAAGAGGAAATTACCGGTGATGCGCTTGAAATGCTTAAACTCGAATCATCCTCCGAGGCTCTGGTTAATCCGGACGAGTTTGGGATTAAATACACTACGAAGGATACCGTAACACTGGATGGCGGTACGGCGTACAAAGTTGAGAAAACTTATCCCTCCGGAAATTCGAATATTGAATACTACGATATTGCTACAGGACTCAAAGTCAAGGAAGAAAGGGCAGTAGAGACTCCGCAGGGAGTATTAAACCAGGTTGTTTATCTTCAGAATTACACTGAGGTGAAGGGAGTAAAACTCCCCTTTAAATTAATCCAGGAAATTGCAGGAATGAAAATAGAACTGACTGTAAAAACGGCTGAGATAAATGTCGGACTTAAAGACGCTATTTTCATGAAATAAGGGCAGCGATAATTTTGAAAAACAAAATAAAGGTCTTTGTCTCGGATCTGGGAAATGTACTGATCCCATTTGACTATAATGTTCCGCTGAAAAAAATCAATGATCGCTTTCCAGGATTAGGGGACCGGTTTATGCAAATGTATCGCATTCGATACGAGGATCACAGGAATTTTGAAAAGGGTATTATCAGTGAAAAGAATTTTATTTCCATGCTGATGAAAGGATCGGAGTTCAAATTCAGCGAGGAGGAAATTTGCCGTCTCTATTCTGAGATCTTTTTGGTGAA
>JAAYVN010000090.1 GCA_012517155.1 Ignavibacteriales bacterium
ATAACTCTGTTTATTTCCCCGGATATGTAGATGAATCCAATCCATCCTCACCGATTCTTCCTTCACAAACTCTGTTTATTGCTATTCCTCCTTATTCAAAAATCAATTTGGAAGGACAAATATTAAACAAACGGTCATACAACAATGTATCAATTCAGAGTAACCCATCAATAACCTTTTCAAGTGATTCTTTATTAACTTATGTGCCGACAGAACTTGATAAAGAATACTTCAAGTCAGAATCTTTTCCAACTACTGATTTTGAAATTATTGACTACACTTGGATACGCGACTTCTATGTTGTGGCAATCAAAATCAATACTCACAGGTATTATTGGAAAACTCAAAGCCTTGAGACTGCTGACCAAATCATATTAAAAATTAATTTCTTGCAAGTCTCGACCTTCGAAAACAACAACTCCCCGGCTGCTTTATTTGATGAATCCTTAAAAGACATAATAATAAATTATGAATACGCTTCTCAGTTCAGATCATTTCCACCGGTATCTTCTGTTTCAAATGACGATTGGATCGATTACTCAAAAGAATATGTTAAACTGGCAATTCCAACTGACGGCATTTATAAGATAACTTATAACGATCTTATTTCTTATGGAATTAATCCTGCTTCGATTAATCCCAAAACTCTAAAATTGTACAATAAGGGAAAACAAATTCCTGTTTTTGTCCTTGGTGAAAATGATTTACAGTTTGATCAGTCTGACTACATTCAATTCTGGATGGAAAAAAATTATAATAAAGCTGACTATCGCCAAATTGTGCAAACCGGTCAGGATTATATTAATTACATGGATAGATATACAGATACTACGTTCGTATGGCTAACCTGGGATGGGGATATTGGAGCTCGTATTTCTACCCATAACTCCTCGTCTGTAAATTCCAGTGATACACTGACAAGCCACAAAGTTCTTATTCACCGCGAGACTGATTCCAGACTTTGGTATTATGATGCTGTTTCACCCCGCACTCAACTACCTTTCTGGCAGGAAATGAAAACTTTCACCTGGCAGACTCTCGGAGGATCAGGAACTTTAAGTCACACTTTCACGTCCCCCAATTTTGTCCCCGGAACAATAGTGAATACTTGGACACGTTTAATAAGTTATGCCTCAAACATCTCTTCTGACGCTCACAAAATCGGTAGTAGTCTTAATTCCACTGTTTATAGGGATACTATTCTTTACAACTACAAGCAAACTGTTAACTTTAAATCCTCATTCTCTTCCGATTTACTGATTACGGGAAATAATACCTATCGTCTTTTCGGTATGCCGACTTCTGCCACTGTTAATAGTTCTCTTATTGACTGGATTGACATCGAGTATCTGCGTTACAATTATGCCTCCGGCGATTCTCTTCTTATTACAGTGCCCGACACTATTACAACTTCATCAATGGCGGTTCGAATAGATAATGTTACCTCTCCGGATACTTCCCTGATTTTAATTAAAATCCACCCTGTTCATAGGATTATCCAGAATTTTACCATTAGTAATTCAACCTTGACTTTCAACGATACTCTCACTGCCGGAGATAAATATTTACTTATTAAGAATACTAAAACAAAATCCCCTGTATTCAAAGCAAAAAAACAATTTGTCAACTTGCACTCAACCTCAAGGGGAGCAGATTATATAATGATATCCGATAAACGACTTCAACAGTCTTGTAACACTTACAGGGAATTAATTAACGCAAATTATGGCGTCAGAACAGAATTGGCTTTTGTTGATGATATTTACGATGAATTTAATTATGGTTATCTTAGTGCTGAAGCTATCAAGAGTTTCGTATATTATACATACCATAATTGGACTTCTCCAAAACCTTCTTACATAACTCTTATTGGTGATGCGAATTATGATTACAAAGATATATGGACCCCGGCTCCTTCTGTTAGGAAAAAGAATATCGTAACATCTTTCGGAAATCCTGTCAGCGATGTTTGGTACGTTACCCTGGATTCTTCCAACATCAATATTCCTCAAATGTTTATTGGTAGAATCCCGGCTAACACAAACGAAGAATTATTAAGATACCTTAGTAAACATCAAAATTATCTCAACAAACCTTTTGATATTTGGAATAAGAGTGGTCTCTTCTTTAGCGGTGGTGATCCGGGTAATATATCCGAGCTTGGACTCATTAAAGCTGCTAATGATTCTGTTTTTAACTCACTTATTAAATCCTCTCCAAATGGAGGTACAGGCATACATTTTTACAAAACCGTAAATCCTGTTAGCAATTTTGGTCCCTATACTCAAGCACAGATCCAATCTGCAATTGATAGCGGAGCAGCTATAATTTCCTACCTGGGACATAGTGGTACTCAAACGTGGGATAACGGAATAACCCAGGTTAGTGACTTGAAAACTAAATTTTCAAACAGACATCCACTTATTTCCGATTTCGGTTGTTCAACCGGTAAATTTGCCGAACCGGATGTAGATGCGTTTGGTGAAAATTTTATTAGCGGTTCTCCCTATGGCGAAGCAATTGCTTATCTTGGAAATGCAAGTTGGGGTTATACTTCGACTTCTCTCCGCTTTCCATACCTGTTCTATGAACAGTTTTATAAAGATACTGTTCGTTCAATCGGACAAGCCCACACTCTGGCAAAAATTAAGCAGTTCAATGTATCAGGTATAAACGATGTAAATAGAGTTTTTAACTATTGCAACTTGTTGTTTGGTGATCCAATCGTTCGTCTTGCTGTTCCTTCTCGTCCTAATCTAACAGTTTCATCTAAAAATATCATGATTGTTGGTGATCAGCCTACAGATCAGCAAGATTCAGTTTTAATCTCAGTTAAGCATTTTAACCTTGGCAGGGTTTTGGTGGATTCCTTCGATATCTCAATTTCGAACTCATTTCTTGACACTATTTACTTTAATAAAACTATAAGAGAAAGAATACCCTTACTTTCTTCGGAATTTCAGTTTTATATACCCATTAAGGGAAAAATTGGTAATCATACCCTGACAATTACTCTGGACATTGATAACACAGTTGAAGAAATCTACGAAAATGATAATAACGCAACCTTCTCTTTCTCTGTTTTTTCCACATCGTTAAAAACTCTTGAGTATGATGATTATTATGGGGTTAAGAAAGAATTCCTCTCATTATTAAATCCGGTTTCGCCTGAAAACAATATTATTAATTCAATAAGACTCGAAGTTGCCGATAACAATTTGTTTACTAATCCAATATCTTTCAATAAACCATTTGATACTCTCATAACCGCATTCTCATTAAATCAATTAAGCACAGGCAAACGATATTTTTGGAGGACTAAACTCGACTCTCCGTCAAAAGAATGGTCTCAAAATTATTCGTTTAAATTACTCGGATCTAACTTTTCATGGTTCGTTGATCGGGAAGCTAACACACAGGACCTGATCGCTAACCAGATTCTCCTGGATTCAACAAGTAATAATTTTATTCTGTCATCATTGCAAAATAACTTAAAACTAATATCAGCCGGCAGCAATGAAGGGAAGTATGCCTCTTTACAGATTAACGGTGATGAACAGTTACCGAATACATTTTTTTGGGGAGTTGGAACTGCAATTCTTGATACCTTGACTCTAAGACCAACATCCTTTAAATTCTTTTACTATCCAAATCCTCCTTCTGGCGATTCTCTCCGAGTATATATAGAATCGTTACCTTTGGGCACTGTGATTGCATTAACTATCTGCGATGATGGAGCACAATCAGTTCTTGGCTATTCAGGCGGAACACCTGTTCGTAATGCAATTAAAACTCTTGGAAGTTATTATATTGATAGCGTTCGTTACCGTGAATCCTGGTGCATTATTGGAAAAAAAGGTGCTCCGATTGGTTCTGTACCGGAAGCTTATACTAAACTATTCGCCGGCCCGGCTATTATTGATACTAGTAAACTCGTTATTGCTGATTCGGGATATGTTATCTTTCCTGTGATTGATAACTCCACCGAGTGGTTAAGTGTTACTAAAAATGATTCTTTGATTCAGGGAACGGATATTAAGTATTATCCTCTTGGAATCAAACCCGATAACCAGACAGATACTCTTTCCGCTCTCAACTTCTTTGATAACCTTGCTTCCCTGACCAATATCAGTGCTGTGGATTATCCTAAACTCCGCCTGATGGCAAAATTCAAAGCGAACGAACTTAAAGAGTCCCCAACCCTCACTTCCCTGGGAGTTAATTTTAACTCCCTGCCTGAACTTGCACTTAATTACCAGACGGTTGGAACAGATAAGGATTCTCTGGTTCAAGGGGATAGCATATATCTTAATTATTCTTTCTATAATGTTGGTTATGTACCGGCTGACAGCTTTAATGCATTGGTCTATCTTAAGAAGGGTGATAATTCCATCCGAAAATTGTCGGACACAACCATCATTTCTCTGGCAGAAAACCAAAAGATTTCTA
>JAAYVN010000091.1 GCA_012517155.1 Ignavibacteriales bacterium
GGAAGAAACAACTCTGGAGTGATGGTATCCTCGGGAATCTACATCTACAGAATAGTGGCAGGAAAATTCGTTCAGACAAAGAAAATGATGATGTTAAAATAAAACATCCTCCACAAAATCTTTCAAGGGTGGCTTCTCGCCACCCTTTTTTATTTTACCCCCTTATCCACCCCCTCTTCCTTCGATGTGAATACGTGGTGAATACGTACTGAATACGTACTGAAGCCGTGGTGAATACGTACTGAATACGTACTAAATTCGATTCCCCTTCGAATAACCACCCATCCAATTACTCGTGAAACATTAATCCCCGAATAAATCCTTTCAAAATAAAAATATTAAAATTTTGTTTGAAAATCGTAAATTTCGGATACAATTCAAACAATTTCTAAACATCAATTAGAGTTAAAAATGATCAAATTTATCGTTTTACTTGGTTTTATAAATATATTGGTTTTGGGCAGATTTCAGGATTCTCCCAAAGATTCATTACCAGGAAATACTTTTAACGGCTTCCAATGGCGTAATATCGGTCCCGCATATTGCTCAGGAAGAATATCAGATTTTGCCGTAAATCCTTTAAACAATAGCGAATACTACGTTGCAGTCTCCAGCGGAAATATCTGGAAAACCACAAATGCCGGAATTACATTCACCCCGGTCTTCGATAATTACGGCGCATATTCAATCGCGTGCGTAACCCTGGATCCCGGCAATCCCTATGTTATCTGGGCTGGTACAGGGGAAAACAACCACCAAAGAGCACTTGGATATGGCGATGGAGTTTATAAATCTACTGACGGCGGTAAATCCTGGAAAAATATGGGATTGAAAGATTCCCGTCAAATTGGCGATATTATTATTGATCCTCGTAACTCAAATATTGTATACGTGGCTGCCGAGGGCTCAGTATGGGGTCCGGGTGATGAAAGAGGATTATACAAAACCGAAGATGGCGGCACTACATGGAAAAAAGTACTCGGGATTTCTGAAAATACAGGTGTTAATAATGTCATTTTTGACCCCCGTAATCCTGATGTTATCTATGCCACTTCTGAACAACGTCGCCGCCATGTTTTTACCAAAATTGGTGGTGGTCCCGAATCAGCCGTATACAAATCAACCGATGCTGGTGCCTCTTGGAACAAAATTATGAGCGGACTCCCCTCAGTTGACCTCGGCGGTATGGGTATCGACATCTCCCCCGTAAACCCCGATATTATTTACCTATCAGTTGAAGCCGCTGAAAATAAAAGTGGTCTCTTCAAATCCACGAATAGGGGAGCCTCATGGGAAAAAGTAAACGATTACGCCTCCTCCGGTCAGTACTTTAACGAAATATATTGTGATCCCAACAATTCTGACATAATTTACTTAATGGACGTTGTTTCTAAAGTCTCCTTCGATGGAGGTAAAACCTACAAAAACCTCAGTATTCGTGATAGACATGTCGATGATCACGCCCTCTGGATTAATCCAAAAAACTCCAAACACTTCCTGATTGGTGGGGATGGTGGAATCTACGAGACTTTTGATGGTGGCGAGTTATATGACTTCAAAGAGAATCTGCCTGTTACTCAGTTTTATCGTGTTAATGTTGACAATAGCGAACCGTTTTACTATGTCTTCGGAGGAACCCAGGATAATAACAGCATGGGTGGTCCATCTCGGACTATTAAAAATGAAGGTATTGTTAACTCCGACTGGTTTGAAACCAATGGAGGTGATGGATTCTGGACAGCTGTTGATCCTGAAAATCAGAACATTGTTTATGCAGAGTCCCAGTATGGTGGTATGGTCAGATATGACAGGAATAGCGGTGAAGCAATTGATATCCGCCCCGAACCTAAAAAAGGTGAACTGACTTTCAAATGGAATTGGGATACTCCTCTCCTTATTAGTCCTCACAAAAATACCAGACTCTACTGCGCAGCCAATTTCGTCTTCAAAAGCGATGATCGTGGTGAATCTTGGACCAGAATTAGCGAAGACCTCACCCGCCAGATTGACCGCAACTCATTTCAAGTCATGGGAAAATTCTGGAGCATAGATGCTGTAGCAAAAGATAAATCCACTTCTTTATTCGGTACCATCGTCTCTCTTTCCGAGTCTCGGATAAAAGAGAATCTTCTGTATGCTGGCACCGATGACGGTCTTATTCAGGTTTCTGAAGATGCAAGAACATGGCGTAAAATAGACAAGTTCCCCGGTGTCCCGGAATTCACTTATGTTAGCGATATCCTCCCTTCAAAATTTGATGAGAATATTGTCTTCGCAACTTTTAATAACACTAAACGCGATGACTTCAAACCCTACGTCCTTGTCAGCAAAGACAAGGGGAAAAGCTGGTCCTCTATTTCAAACAATCTCCCTGCCAATGGATCTGTCCATACCATTGAACAGGATTTTATAAATCCCGACCTCCTTTTCGTCGGAACCGAATTTGCCTTCTTCTTCTCAACCAATGCAGGTGGCTCATGGACTCAGCTTAAAAATGGTCTCCCCACTATCTCCGTTAAAGACATTGCAATTCAATCCCGTGAATCTGACCTGGTAATTGCTACATTCGGTAGGGGTTTCTATATCATCGATGACTATTCCCCCCTTCGTTTAATCAACTCCGAAATCACCCGGCAGGACGGTTATCTATTCCCGGTTAAGGATGCGCTTTCTTACATGCGAAGTTCAGGAAAGGGAAGTCAGGGTTCTAACTACTTCCGAGCCCCGAATCCTGAGTATGGCGCTCAGTTTTATTACTATATTAAGGAAGTCCCCAAAACCCTTAACCAAATTCGCAGGGAGAACGAAAAGAAATTATTTAAAGATAGTAAACCAATTCCTCAACCCTCCCCTGAACAACTCAGAGAGGAATCAGAAGAAATTGAACCTTACCTCACTTTTACCATACTCGATGAAACCGGTGTTGTGGTCAGGCGTATCTATTCCAAAGCCTCATCCGGAATTAACAAGGTTTACTGGGATCTTGCCTATCACTCCACTTTCCCCATTGATCGACTCGATAAATTTAATCCTCTCTCAAGGGTGGGAACTGGAACTCCTGTCCTCCCCGGTAAATACTCCGTCTCAATGGCATTGGTTACCCGTGAAGGCGTTACGAATATTGGAGATACCCGGTATTTCTCAGTCAAACCTCTTAATAACTCATCACTGCTGCAAAACGATAGAAAGGAACTGGTTGAATTTCAGAAACTGGCTTCTGAATTGGTTCGGAAAGTAGTTGCCACACAGCGTCTGCTTAACGAGAATATTGAAAAGATTAAACTAATAAGACAAACTCTACTTAATACTCCGGAAGTTAATTCAGAGCTCATGAACAAAAGTAGCGATGTTGCAAGAAGACTTGCCAACCTTACATTCAAATTCGACAGGAAATCCTCAAGTCCAAGTGCTGAAGAAAATCCCCCCTCTCCACCAACTATCAACGAAAGGCTTGGAGTTCTCTACTACACTCATTATCGCTCTACCGCAAACGTTACTCAAACTGAAAAAAACACCTTCGATGCTATGTCTGAGGAAATAATCCCCGTTTCAAATGAACTTAGCGATTTAATAAAACAAATCTCCCTGATTGAATCGGAAATGAATCAGCTGAAAGCCCCTTGGACTCCCGGTAGGGAAATTAAATAACCAACAAAAAAGAGGCGGTGCAAATCGCCTCTTTTATTATATATACATAAAACTATAAAAAAAAGAATGACTTTATCTCACTCTTTTTATGCTGCTGAATTGCGGAGAGGGAGGGATTCGAACCCCCGGTAAACTTACGCCTACAACGGTTTTCAAGACCGCCGCTTTCAACCACTCAGCCACCTCTCCGATTACTGAATTTTAAGACTACAAATATAATTATTTGAGTAGAAAGAAAAAAATTTCAACTGGTTGGAAAATAACAGGGGACGGCTTTTACCGTCCCTTATTCTTACTTTAATAGCATCATCTTTTTGATATTTGTATATTCACCCGTTTGCAACCTGTATATGTAAACTCCTGTGGCAAGTCCCTTTCCGCTGAATTCAATACTGTGGCTTCCTGCTGGTAAATCCTCATTAACCAAAGTGCTTACCTCATTCCCTAAAATATCGTAAACTTTAAGGGATACATTGCTGCTTACAGGCAAACTGAACCTTATCTTCGTTGTAGGATTAAAAGGATTAGGATAGTTCTGCTCCAAATTATACTCTGTAGGTATTGCGCTTTCATCTGCTTCAGTCACATCATTTACTATCTGATATGCCGCATATCCGTTATTTGTTGATAGTACATAAAACAAATATCTGTTCGGACCATATTCTCTGAAAGAAATATCTCCCGCTGCTGCTGTCGTATTAGTGTTGGTTCCTAAAGATGGTGTGCTTTCAAGCACTGTTGCATTTGCTAAACCCCCGGTTACATCTAGCACTACTGCATTCTCATTCGGAAATCCGTACTGGAATACTATTAAATACTTCCTTCCTGGAGTGTCAATATATCTCATCGCACTGCTCCTTGTATCCACCAATCCCGCAGGCAGCGTGCTTACCAATGTTCCTGTAGGTGTATACTCTGAAGGTCTTATTGAATTTCCATTTACAAAGAAATTTGATGATCCAAGTCCTTTTGGATATGCTACAGTATTTGTACCGGTTGCTGTTGGCGTTACATAAATTGTTTGTGGCGTTGAAGTAAATGTTCCGTTAACCATCGTCCATTTCAGCAATGTTCCTGTCCCGTTTCCCATTGCGTATAGTACTGCGGTGCTGTCTTTCCATGATCCAACCACCGTGAATTTATCCCCGAGTCTTATTGCCGTTCCTGTATAGTTTACTACTACCACCGGCGCACTTGTCTCACTATCAAAGCGATATACCTTAAATGCACTGGTACTGGCATCAGTGGTCAGATTCCCTACAAATATTTTTCCGTCTGTGGATGTCTCAATATCGTTAACTGTATAAGTCCCTCCCGTTATCCCTGATGTACTTATTGTTCCCGCCACATCCCCGGTAGCTGGTTCAATTATAGATATGTTCGGTCGGTTGACTATATACAATCTGTGCAGATTATTCACATATCCGTACGCCATTCCTCTCTCCGTATTTCCCGTCGTGGAAAACCAGGCGGGCAGATTATTCTGTGAGGCAGATACTGTCCAGGTTGGCACTCTCTCGGATAATACTGTTACATTAATCGTATCAGAAATTCCATTTATCTCTGCTACAATTTTTCCTTCTCCTGAATTTACTGGGTGGAAAGTTCCGCTGCTGTCCACATATCCGTCAATCCCGATCACATTCCATGTGTATTGAGAAGCCTCACTGTCAATTGGATAACCCCAAAGATCTATGGCATTTATATTAATCTTTTTCGTCTGCGTTGAGTCAATTATTATCATTCTCGGTGTTAGATAAAAAGAATCTATATAATCCGTCGAGTTGATCTCCGATACCGCTATCAGAGCATTTCCGCATGATCTCTCACTTCCGTCCGATGGACTGTTCTGTATTACTCCTCTTGCTACCATTGTAGTGGAACCCCCTCCGTCAAGATTATATCCATGATAACATCCCATAAATATCATATAATCCGCAAGTTGTGCACAACTCATTCCAACACTTAAACTCGGTTGCCTCCCATCCACCGTAATGAAATAAACCTTTGTGCTGTCTTGAGAAATACCCAGCGCTGTTCTCGGATGCTGCGTGTTTACGTGGCTTTCTCCAAATCCTTCCACTCCAACAAAGGTCGAAGGTCTTGTCCCGTTTGTTACTAATCTTGGACCACCCCCCACCGAGAAGTCTAACGCTCCAACGTTTGGTGTCGTGCTGAATTTAACATATACTGTGTCACCTGCGTTTACATTGGTATTTAAAAAAGTACGTGCCAGTCCATGTCCCGATAATACGTACTCTCCCTGAATTGGCATATTCCCCACACCATTTTCTTTTGAAAGTATCCTGAATCGCATCTCACTTCCAATTCGGAATGTGTCAATCGGCGTCATCCTGCATTCCATCCCACTGGTATTTGTTCGAGTACTTGCCCCGAAATACTTGTTGAAAATCACTAGCTGATTTGTAGCTCTCGATTGATTTACTCTTGCTAACGTATAAATACTATCCGCCCCTGCTCTCACGGTACCTGCACAACCAAGTATGTCAAATATCGGCTTTTTAGTCTCTGTCATTGAGAAAGATGTTCTTACTACCGATTTACCCATTACATACTCACGATTCATTATCATTGGACTGTTCAGAAATGTGTGTGGGCTGTCTGGGTAGGATATCCCGAAATAGTCCCCGTTAATGGCACCCATTACTATATGTCCGTTATAACTGTTTCTCTTTGCCATCGATGTCGTCTTCTCAAAACCGGTTCCCATTACGTCCTTTGCTAGCACACTTTCGATTTTGTTCTGTGGCTGGCTGATATCAATCTCAAGAATTTTTATATTATATGGTCCCGGTTTCTTCACTGAATGGAATTTAATTCCCGGTCCTATAACTTTCATTGTTGAGTCCTGTGCACTTGCTGGACTCGTTAGTACAAGAAATAGTATAAAAAATAATAAGTATATAGCTTTCATAACAGACCTTAACTTGTGGTAAAAAGTTGGTATTCCAAATATAAATATAATTTTAGATTTGAGAAAGAAATTTATTCCGAAGGTTTTATTTAAAAACAAAAAGTCCCTTTTTAGGGACTTTCTCTCTGTACCGAAGGCCGGACTCGAACCGGCACCTGGTGTGAGCCAGACTGGATTTTGAGTCCAGCGCGTCTACCAATTCCGCCACTCCGGCAGTTCAAAATCAGGGATTCAAATTTAACTAATTTCAGCTTTATTTCAAAAAAAACTTCCCCTTTATTTCATATTTACAAATTGCGTCGGGAATGGGTAATCCGCTTCCTTAACCATCTTTATTACCGCTTGTAAATCATCTATCTTCGGTCCGGTTACTCGCACTTGTTCATCTTGAATCTGCGCATTTACTTTCACTTTCGAATCCTTTATCAACTTGGTTATCAGTCTTGCGTTATCTTTTGAAATTCCGCTTCTCAGGTTGATTTTCTGCCGCAATCTCCCACCCCCCGATTCCTCAGGTTCCATATAATCCAAAGCCTTTATGGAGAGCCCTCGCTTTATGAATTTCGATTGAAGGATATCTATACTCTGCTTCCTTGCATAATCGTCTTTGGTGTTTATTACCAGCGATTTCTCTTTCTTGTTAAGCTCTATTTCTGTCTTACTGTCCTTTAAGTCATAACGCTGGTGTATCTCCTTTATTGCCTGATTTACAGCGTTATCTACCTCCTGCATGTCGATTTCCGATACTATGTCGAAAGAGTGATTTTGTGCCATTATTTCATTCCTAATATTATTTGTAACTTTATTTCCTTGTTTTCTCGCCTTACAATTACCTCAACTTCATCCCCTGGTTTATATTCCTGTAATGCATATACATAATCATATATGTTCGAAATTGTCTTGCTTCCAAACTTGACCATCAGGTCTCCCGGTTTGATTCCCCCCTTCGCTGCCGGACTTCCGTCATTTACAGCGGAGATCTTAAAACCTTCCTCTTGCGATGCGAAATCCGGTACGGTCCCCACATATACTCTCCACCCTCCGGTGCTTTCCGTTTCCTTCTTCTGCACTGAAACATAATCCGGCTTTGTCTCATTTACCACTAATTCATTAATCACCGTATAAACAAACTCAAGTATTTCCTTCTCTCCATCTGGATTAATCTTGTCATAATCATCGGTTGGTTTATGATAATCTGTGTGTATTCCCGTAAAGAAAAAGAGAACAGGTATTTTCTTTGCATAAAACGATGAATGGTCGCTCCCGCCAAAACCGTCTGCATTCATTGTTAAAGTAAATCCGGGATTGTTCTTACTTAAAAGCTCATTCCATTTTGTCGACGTTCCCGTCCCGTATACTATAAGCGTTTTGGAACTATCCATTCTCCCGATCATATCCATGTTTATCATCGCTGCAATACTTTCAAGTGTCACCGGTGAATTATTTGCAAAAAAAGCTGATCCAAGTAGTCCCAATTCCTCCCCCGAAAATGCAACAAAAATCATTGACCTCTTTACCTTGTCCCTCATAGCGGCAAATTTTTCGGCAAGTTCAAGCACCCCCGTTGTTCCGGATGCATTATCATCGGCACCATTATGTATTTGTGCCGTTTTCTCACTGTTAAGGGAATTCTCTCCCCCCATCCCCAGATGGTCATAATGTGCCCCTACAACAATATATTCATTCTTCAGTACCGGGTCACTCCCTTCAAGTATCGCTCCCACATTTATGCATTCTCCTTGTTCAATCTTAACCCCTGTGCTCATCGAAACGGTAATCCCGTCAAGCGCCAGTGGTGAAGGCTCCTTTGAAACATCTATCATATTAAACAGGTTCTCAAGTGAGTTTCCTTTAATTTGAAATATCTTCTCAATATACTTGCGCTTTATCTGTACCACTGGAAAATCTGTCATCAATGGCGCTCTGTCATAGGCAAACCTTATGAACTCATCATCCTTTGCAAATGGAATATCCTCATATCCGTTTACAATAATTAATCCTGACGCTCCTGATTCTTTCGCAATTTTGGCTTTTTGACGGATTCCCTTATATATAGCAAAAGGAGACTTGCTGTTCTGAAAATCCGGATATAATCTGAAAATAACAACCACTTTCCCCTTTACGTCAATGCCTTTATAATCATCGTAATTGTTCTTCAAGTCCTGTATCCCAAATCCAGCAAATACTAAATCTCCCTTAAGAGACTTGCTTCCCGAAAAGGGAAGTGGCATAAAATCCTCCTCAGCTTCAAGCTCCATATCCTCCCCATTAACATATATTGTCAGCTCATTCTTGCTCTCCAGCTTCACTGACGAGTTAAACTGGAATGGCTGAAAATAAGAGTTGCCGAATGCGGGACTTAAACCATAAGACTCAAATTCCTTCTTGATATATTCTGCTGCCTCTCTTATCTCCTCCGATCCGGTATTCCTTCCCTTTAATTCATCAGACGCCAGATATTTGATATGCTCATATATCTCCTTGGCTGTTATATCCGGATTCTTTATTTGTGAGAAACAAACTGCTGTCAAAAATAAAAATAATAATGTCAGTTTCATATAAGTTTTTATTTGTTAAATAATTATCTGTGCTGTTAATCCGCCTACAAAAAATGCAAGGATCCAGGCTGAGAACCATACAATCAATCCCTCCTTGATTCCTCTTTCCTTTAACATAACCATGAAAGATGCTATACACGGAACAAATAAAGTTATTGTGATTATTGCAACCGTTATCTGCATGGTTGTTAACTCAATTGCAAAAAGTCCCGCTGCTCCAAAATCCCTTCTTACCATCCCCATAACAAATGCATTGGCTGCCTCCTTCGGAAGCTTTAACCATGCTGTCGTAACCGGTGCTAATAAATCTTGAAAAACAAACAGCAATCCGGTTATCTCAAGAACTCCTATTAATAATGCCCCCACAAAAAACCATACATACGCTTCTTTCATGAAACCATATGTTCGGAAAAATGTCTTCTTAAAAAGATTATCCAACTTCGGCATCCTCATTATCGGTAAATCAATCAGCAGGGGAGTGGCTGCTCCCTTTAAAACCTTGTTCATAAATGTCGAAATTGATATCATTACTGTAAATATTACTGCCACATAGATAAACAGAGGCTTGAATCCCGCCCCGCTCAATAAAACCGATATAACCGCAAGCTGCGCTGAACACGGAATCGTGAACTGCAGAATTGCGTTGGCAATTGATTTTTCCTTATCAGTTGTAAGTAATCTCGTTGTTATCGTTGCCATCGTTACGCATCCGAATCCAAGCAATATCGGTATTACAGCCCTTCCGTTTAACCCGATTCTGTTTAATGTCCTGTCAAGCATCGTCGCTAACCTTGGTAAATAACCGCTGTCCTCAAGCATTGCCATCGCAATATAAAACGAAATTACAAGTGGTAACAATAAAAATAATAGATAAGTAATGGTCATCGTTATTACCCCGAACTCCCCGAAAAACAATCTCACAAATGGATTGTGAAAATGATACTCCGTCTCCGCATTCGGTAATCTCGAAATCTTCCTGAAATCATTCTTCATTTCAACCGCTGTACTGAAACCATCGGGAATTCTGAAAGTTTTACTCTCCTCAACATTCTCTTTATCATCTAGCAAATTTACTGTTATGTCCGTGGAGGCATATTCCGCAACAAGTAACTTGGTGTAGTACTCAAAATATCTTTTGCCTATAGTATTCTCAGTAAAATTAACTATCCTTTGCGATACCACATCTCCTATTAAGAAAAAAATCACCGATAAAAGCACCAGTAGAATAGGAATACCTGTTATCGGATTTACCGCAAGCCTTCCAAATAGATTAAAAAACCTCCCCTTTGAAGTATCCTCAACCTCAACAAACGAAACAATCTCATTCACCCTGTTTCGCCGGTCAATATATATATACTCCCTGTCATCAGCACTTCCCGGTTCCACTCCATGCTTCCTCGAAATGTACTCGTCACCTTCTGCCACAAGCAGCGCTTCCGCTTGCGAACCTACTCGATTTAAAAAATTATGAAGTACTTTATGCAAATCCTCATTCTGCTTCCCCATCCTCGCATTCTCAATCGCATAGTCAAGCTGCTCAAATCCCGCTTTACTTACCGCTGACGTATTAATAACCTCAACCCCGAGAATATCGGATAATCGCTTTGCATTTATCTTTATATTTCGCTTCTTCAACTCATCCGCAAAGTTTAAAATAACCGACACCTTCTTCCCCATCTCTATTAATTGCAGAGTCAGGAATAAATCCCTCTCAAGGTAAAGCGAATTCACTACATTTATTATTATATCCGCTTCAAGTATTATCTCAGCCGCAACCTTCTCTTCATCATTAAAGGACGATACCCCGTATATTCCCGGTGTGTCATAAACATCATACTCCTTGTAACTTCCTTTAGTAATAGCAACCGTTGTACCTGGGAAATTCGATACATCTACATATACCCCGCTTAAATAATTAAAAATAAGCGACTTCCCCACATTTGGATTCCCAGCCAATACCACCTTCGCCCTTGGTGAATCAAGTCCCAGTGGATTTTCTGGCTCAATATGTCGGTGTTTCTCTTTGTGTTCTATTATATCAGACTTTGCCATACGATTATCAAATATATTGTATCTTTATTTCCCTTGCCAGATGATACCCTATCGCTATCTCTTGTCGGTTTTTCTGTATTATTATCGTTCCGCCCGGCAACCTCTGAAGACAAATTATCTTGTCTCCAATCGAAATACCCAGTCGTATCAATTGAACCTTGTGTAGTCCATGCGGAATATCTGCTATTATAAAGTAAGTCCCTTTTACTGCTTTATCTAGACTTGTCCCTGGAACTAAAGTAGGGGCATGTCTCTTTATGTCTGCATCGTGCATATATATTGAATGAATAGTTTGAGGGTTCAAAATCGTTTTCTTCACAAATCGTCTTCTGAATTTCTGATATCGTCTTCGAATTGAATTCTATGATCCTCCCGCAGTCCTGACAAATTAGGTGATCATGACTTTCCTTTGCTGCTGTGGCTTCATACCTTTTTAGCTTATCCCCGAAATTTCGCATCGTAAGCAAATTGCACTCAACCAGCTTATCCAGAGTATTATATACCGTCGCACGGGACACTCTAGACCTCATTCTTAAAAACAACTCATCAGCAGAAAAATGAGATTTGCATCCCAGTGCATATTTTAATACTATAAAACGCTCTGGCGTTATTCTATACTTCCCTTTTTTTAGGAAATTCCTGAATATCTCTTCAGATTCTTCGTAATTCAACAGATTCTTAAAATTATTTATATTTAATCTACATAAAAATAATAGAAAAAAAAGAATAATACAATACAATTATTGATATTTTTTACCCTTTTTCACCTCCGTTTCAAACCTGTACATAACAAATTTTGATTTTTTTAACCCTTATTCCTGCTCACACACCTCTGTAACACTCCCATTCCTGAAAATTCATAAAAAACTCAATATATTCTCCTGATTTAATGCAAAAAACTATACTATTTTGCTCGTTAAAGCCACTTTTTACCCCTTTTCTCTCCCTCCCTCCCTTCCTCTCTCCATCCCTCAATCTCTCTGTCCCGCCCCTTACCTCCTCGTTCCTCCCTCGAACCTCCCTCCCTCCTCCTTCGATCCTCCCTCGATAAAACACCGCAAAACAGCCCCTCTCCGCCACCACCTTACCGGAACCTCCCCTCAAAGCGGATGTAGTAACTGTAGTAGGTTCGGTTGGAGAGTGCCCTACTACAAAAACATTGAAAAATGAGCTAAAATCGCCATTTGTAGTAATGTAGTCGGTGTAGTAACATAAATATATATTAATAATAATAATAATAATATATTTATATATATTTCGGGCTACTACCCTACTACGCTAC
>JAAYVN010000092.1 GCA_012517155.1 Ignavibacteriales bacterium
GCAACGAGCAGCGCGAGCAGAGGTACACTCCTCCGCCACAGAACAGAAATCAGAATCAGCCGCGTTACTCTCCCCCTAATAATAACGGCGGAAGCAGAAATACAGCCCCGCCACAGAGAAACAGCGGCGGCGGAGGCAATAATAATTCAGGAAGGCGAACGAGGTAGCCCTTATGAAAACAGCAAAATTGTTTACTGCGGCATTATTTGCGACTCTCTTTTTAAGCGGGTGTTACACAGTTGTTTGGAATCCTTCACTTGAATACCCGACCGAGGAGAGCTACAATTATGAGGATAACTATTATGACCCCGAGTATTACGGTGATATGAGCGATTATTACTACCGCCCCTGGTGGTTTTCGGTAGTTCCGCCAACGATAAGCGGCGGTGGTCTGTCTCCCGATAAAAACATCGGTGGCGGTGAGAGAAATTCTTCCATACGAAATGAAAGCGGCGGAAGGAATACAAACTCGCACGGAACGGGGCGGTTTACAACTCCAACCGTAACAGACAGTGAGGGAAAAACAACCACGGGGACTAATCAAAATACGAATGTGAGAGAAAACAACTCTTCGGGTTCTTCGAACACGAACAGCAGCAGCGGTAATTCGTCAACAGGCCGCGACGTCAGAAATAATGACAGCAACAGAAATTCCGGAGGAAGGAGATAAAAATGTTTCCGTTGAAAATATTCTCAAAGACAGCAATTATAATAATTTTTATTTCAACCCTGGCAGCCGCTCAGGGGATAACAGACGCCCTTAGAGTTTCGGAACCGGGTTTGGGAATTGGCGCCCGGGCACTGGGAATGGGAAATGCATATAATAGCACAAGCGATGATGCTTCTGCAATGTATTTTAATCCCGCCGGACTTGGATTAATAAAGAAACTTGAATTTATGGGGGGGCTTGAATACTATAAATTCAATAATGACGCCACATTGTTTAATAACACAGAAAAGTACTCAAGCAGCAGCACCCGGCTTAATCAGCTTGCTTTTGCTTTTCCGTTCCCGACTGTACGAGGGAGTCTGGTATTCGGTCTTGCTTACAATGGTGCAAAGAACCTTACAAATTCAATGAGCTTTGACGGATATAATCCGGGCAATCACTCGATGATCAAGGAACTGGAGGGAAGCGAGATACCATACTGGCTTTACCTGACTGATACGCTTGGGAATGTATCCCAGATCAGCGGAAAACTTAATCAGTCAGGCACGGTAATTCAAACCGGTTCAGTTAATAACTGGGTATTGAGCGGAGCTATGGAAGTCTATCCCAACTTGTTTGTCGGAATGAACCTGGGTATTATCAGCGGTGAGTATAAGTATACGCGAGATTATTATGAAGACGACTATCTTGGCAACTATGCGGGAGTTGAGTTGTCACCGGGAGAACCTGATACAAGAGGATTTCAAACTTTCAATATGAATTCGATTATTAAGTGGGATATAAGCGGATGGGATCTGAAAGTCGGAATGCTTTATCAGCTGAAGAAATACGGTCGTTTCGGACTGACGATTCAGTTCCCGAAAACCTACAGCATAAATGAGGAATTTTTGGTAGATGCATTCAGCCAGTTCAACACCCCGCTGGGAAGAGTTGATCTCCCGGGGGATATTGCCGATGATCTGAGCGACAAAGTGGAATATGATATTTATTCGCCGTACGTATTAACCGGAAGCGGTGCGGTTAATTATATGGGCTTCATCGCATCAGCTGAGGCAAGTCTGATTGACTACACGCAGATGGAGTACGCAAATGCCAAGGGAATTTCGGAGAAGACCATAAGCGATATGAACATGGATATTGCCAATAATTTACGGGCGGTAGTCAACCTGAATTTCGGACTTGAATATACATTCGCCGATCTTGGACTGAGACTCCGTGCCGGATTTATTATGCAGCCATCGGCATACAAGGATGATCCTTCTGATTTTGACAAGAAGTATTTAACCGGTGGAATGGGATTGCTTATTGACCAGGCGGTTTCTATTGATGTGGCTTATGCGCATGGCCTTTGGAAAGATATGGGGGATAACTACGGAACCAACCTGTCCAGAACTTTTCAGTCAATAACTACCGACAAATTACTTCTCTCATTCGCATACAGATTTTAATTCCGAAACCCCTCGCCCCGAGGGGTTTTTTATTTTTCAGGAAATTATTAATTTGCAGAGGAATGTTCAACAATTTTAGGTACAGACAATGGCGGTTTATTGGCTCTTCAAGTCCGAACCATCGGTATTTTCAATAGATGACCTTGCGAAAGCAAAAAACCAGACGACCTATTGGAACGGAGTGCGAAATTACCAGGCAAGAAATTTTCTCCGGGACTCAATCAAGATGGGAGACAAAGTTCTTTTTTACCATAGTAATGCCGAACCAACCGCAGTAGTAGGAATCTGCAAAGTGGTGAGGGAAGGGTATCCTGATTTCACTGCACTCGATCCGGATGATGATCATTATGATCCGAAAGATTCCCCGGAAAAACCTGTCTGGTACATGGTGGACATTAAACTCGAGAAAAAATTCAAGCGCCCGGTTACGCTTGAGGAATTAAAACAAATTCCGGCTTTGAAGGACTTTTTGTTGCTTAAGAGAGGAAACAGACTCTCGGTATTCCCGGTAAAGAAAAGCGAGTTCGATACATTGGTTAAACTGGGCGGATAGCAAAATCCCCGGTTTCAGTTGTTTTCAGGCGGGGGTTCAGCGGTCAGCCGGTATTGAAGCAATGTTATGGCAGACTCCAGGGAGGAGGGGGTTTCCACACCAAGCAGTTTGTTTTCGATTAGTTCCACCAACCCAACAGCATGTCCCAGTCTGACAAATGATTTAAGTTCGCCGGGCACTTCTCCTTTTTTTCCTTTTCCGCGGGATTCAAAATACCTGGCAAGCGCATTCTCTTCTTTTTCCAGCAGTTTGCGAATAACCGTTATTTCCTCCTCGAGCGGAAATGGTTTGAAGATGTTTTCGAAAAGCGCAAAGATCAGTGAAAACCGGGTTGGGAAGGATGCTTTTTCTTTCAGATAGGCGGTGATTTTCTCTTCGTGGGAGAGGGATGTGTTTTCGAATATCTCTTTAATTGCAGCAATGAACTCATTAATCTGATTATCCAAAACTGCAAACCAGAGAGCTTCCTTGGATTTGAAATAGTGGTAAAGAGAAGGTTTCGCGAGGCGTAAGTCGCGAGCGATTTCATTAAGCGTGGTTTTCTTCACCCCGTGTCGGGTGAACCGCTTTTCTGCTGCTTTGATTATATTTAGTTTTTTGGGTTTCATACTAAATGGAGCCGGACAGAAGCCGGCTCCTAATATATTTTAACTCATAAGTGCTGAGATAGCTGCGGTATTAACAATATCGTCCACGCTGCAACCCCGGCTGAGATCGAAGAAAGGTTTTGCGAGCCCCTGACTAACGGGACCCACAGCCTGGGCACCGCCAAGTCTTTCAGCGATTTTGTAACCAATATTCCCTGCCTGCAAATCCGGGAACACCAGCACATTTGCCCTGCCGGCAACTTTGCTATCCGGTGCTTTTTTAGATCCGATTGACTGAATAATAGCGGCATCAAATTGCATTTCGCCATCAATATTAAGATCGGGTCGTTTTTCCTGCGCAATTTTAGTTGCGTTTCTGACTTTTTCAACCAGTTCATGTTCTGCGCTTCCTTTTGTTGAGAAGGAGAGCATCGCAACATAAGCCTCGTCACTGGTAAGTTTTTTATGATTTTCAGCCGTTGAAATTGCAATGTCCGCAAGCTGTGCGGCATCGGGATTCGGATTGACTGCACAATCCGCAAAGCTATAGACTTTATCCGGGAAGACCATCATAAAGAAGCTCGAGACAATCGAGATACCCGGGGCTAAGCCAACACACTGTATGGATGCCCTGAGAACATCAGCGGTGGTGGCAAAAGAACCGGAAACGCTTCCGTCAGCCATTCCTTCTTTAACCATCATCGCTGCAAAGAAGATATCTCTCCGGATAGTTTCGCGCGCCTGTTCAATGGGGATTTCCTTCCCCCGTTTTTTCCTTGAATTATAAAAAATATTTGCAAAGTCACTCAGTTTTTCCGATGAATCGGGATTAATTATCCGAACACCCTGAAGATTTACCCCAAGTTTTTCTGCCGCGGTTCTTATTTTTTCCTCGTTCCCTAGCGTGACAATACCTGCTATACCTTCCTTTACTAAAATTTCCGCGGCTTTTAGTACCCGGTCATCATGAGATTCGGGGAGGACAATAGTTTTTTTCCTCTGTGCCGCCTTTTGTCTGATTTGTTTCAATAGATCTGATTCTGCCATTTTTCCACCATATAAATTAATTTGAATTACGATATAAATTTAAGCAAATTTTTTGGTGTAGCCAATATAAATTATTTTTAGAAAGTGCTTTATTTTAGTCCAAAACGGGCATTTTGCTCTTTTCTTTTTATTTAGCACGTTTTTTGATATAAAAATTTGCATGATGACAAAAAAATTCATAATTTAGCCTTGTGGATTAATAATTCAAAGGATAAATGCCCGAAATTAGTTTTTTAAATGTCAATGGTGTTCTGGTAAACAAAGAGATAGCCGAAACAAAATTCACATGCGATTTAAGCAAGTGCAAGGGGGGATGCTGCACGCTTGAGAGTGAATTTGGCGCTCCACTCAAAATGGAGGAAATCAGTTTCATAACCGACGCATTGCCGGAAGTTTTGCCGCTTCTGCCCCCCGAACACAGAGCAATAATTGAGGAAGACGGTTTTTTTGAAATAAAGAACGAGGAGCTTCTTACCCGAAGTGTTAATAACCGTTCGTGTGTATTTGTCTATTTTGAAAACGGCATTGCATTCTGCGGAATTGAGAAGGCGTATTTTCAAAAGAAAATCTTCTTCCGCAAACCGATCTCCTGTCATCTCTTCCCGATCAGAATATCCCAGCTCGGGGGAGATATTTTAAGATACGAGCGTTTTTCAGAATGCCGGCACGCACTTGAAAAAGGAAAAGAGACCGGGATTTCAATTTTGGAATTCTGCAAGGACAGCCTGATAAGACAATACGGGGAGGCGTGGTATTCCGAGTTAGAAGGAAAGGCACGGGAATAACCATGCTCTCAATTTCACAACGTTTATCACAGCAGCAAAAACTTTCCCCCCAGCAGATCCAGTACCAAAAACTGCTTCAGCTGAATAATCTTGCCCTTGAACAGCGGCTCAAAACCGAACTTGAGTTAAATCCGATTCTTGAGGAAGACCTTGACCAGATAGTTGACGAGGTTGAAAGAGATGAATATGAGGGGGACGAAAGTGATGAGGGGGAAGATACTTATTCGGAAGATTCCGAATTTGGTTTAGAAGATTACATGAACGATGAGGATTATTTTAGAGAAGATTACTACCTGAATAATAATCCCAACGACGAAAAGACACTACAACCGATAGCCCCTTCCGAGGAGACGTTATCAGATCATCTGCTGAATCAGCTTTACATGCTGGATATTGAAGAGAACCTGACAATTCTCGGGGAGGAAATAATCGGGAATCTGGATCAGGACGGCTATCTGAATCAACCTCTTGATACAATCATAAAAGATCTTGCGATGTTCCAGAACATAGAGATAACATTAAGCGATGCCGAAACTCTGCTGAAAAGAATACAGACTTTTGATCCCGTGGGAGTTGCCGCCAGAGATCTTCGTGAATGTCTTTTAATTCAGTTGCAAAACTCATCTTTTGATCCTTACTATACATTCCTTGCCGAGGAGATGTTAAAGAATCACTATAACGACTTTGTGCATAAGCGGTTTGAAATATTGATGAGCAGGATGGAAATGACGGAGTACACATTCAGGACAGTGCTGGATATAATCCAGAAGTTAAATCCAAAGCCGGGGGAAGGAAATATTCTTCTAAGCAGTTTAAATCAGATCACTCCTGATTTTCTAGTGGAGAAGGAGGGGAACAATTATATTGTGACATTAAACGACCGGACAATGCCCTCCGTAACGATAAGCAAATCATACATCGAAATGATGGATCAGAACAAGGGGAATAAAAAACTGAATAACCGGGAGAAACAGACTTACAAATTCCTGCGGGAGAAGTTTGAGTCTGCAAAGTGGTTTATAAATTGTATTCAGCAAAGACGGGAAACCCTGCTGAAAGTAATGAAAGCAATTGTAACGAAGCAGCACGAGTTCTTTGACAACGGCACGAAGTTCCTTAAACCGATGATTTATAAAGACATTGCGGATGATATAATGATGGATATATCAACCATCAGTCGAGTGGTAAACGGAAAATTTGTGCAGAGTCCGCAGGGAGTCCACGAGCTAAAATATTTTTTTAGCGAAGGCCTTGCCACAGATTCGGGGGAAGAGGTATCAAACAAGCAAATCAAGGAACGGATTAAAGAGATACTTGACAGCGAGAGCAAGAAAACCCCGTTAAGCGATGATAAAATTGCAGAGATACTTAATGGTGAGGGAGTACACATTGCAAGAAGAACTGTCGCAAAGTACAGGGAGAGCTTAAGAATCCCCGTGGCAAGACTGAGGAAAGAACTATAGCGGTGGAGCTGGTTTTAGATATTGCGATAATCCTGTTCTGTTTTACTATCTTTGCTGTATCCCATTCATTGCTTGCCTTGAATAGCACAAAGAATTACATTGCGATAAAATATCCGGAATATTTGCCTTTTTACCGAATCGGATTTGTGGCACTTGCAATAATTTTGTTCTTCTTATATTTTATTGTTACTCCAAAACCGGACATTATTATTTACGATTTGCTCCCCCCTTTTGATCTGTTAACCCTCATTCCCCAGCTGATTGCGATTATCGGTCTGCTATATACCCTGAGGCAGTTTGACCTGAAGGAATTCATGGGATATGAACAAATTAAAAGATGGAAAAACCATTCATATAACAAGCAGGAGCTTGACGAACATAAGACGCTCCATATAAAGGGTCCTTACAGAATCTGCAGGCACCCCCTGTATTTGTTTACCATAATGCTGCTTGGTTTCAGACCTTACATGACTCTTTTCTATTTTCTGACTTTCCTGGCAACGACCCTTTATTTTTATATCGGTTCTTTTTACGAAGAAAGGAAACTTATTGAGGTCTTTGGGAGTCAATATATAGAATACCAGAAAAAAACCGGAAGAATTTTACCCTTTAAACTCAGTAATTTAAGAATTTTATGAGACGACTCTATTTTTTGCTATTAATGTTCATGATTTTCAACGCTGTGATTTTCCCTCAGCAGGATAAGGTGGTTGCGAAAATCGGAAATCAGACAATAACCCTGGATGAATTCAGGAAACGCTATCAACTCACACCTCAGTACGAGCGAAGCGGTCAGTACACAGAAGAAGCTGCAATTATGAAATTCATGTATTCAATAATAGCGGAAAAACTCTGGGCACTGGAGGCGGAGAATCTGGGAATGGACACAAGCTCGCTGATGCAGAATACATTCAAAGCACTGGAGAAAATGCATGTACGCGACGGGCTGTTCCGATCGGAAATTGAATCCAAAGTAAGCTATAATGAAAACGACCTGATGACCGGATTGCAAAGAATGCGGACCGATCTGAAACTTCTTTTCCTGTTTTCATTCGACGAAGATGAAATAAACTCCCTTTACTCCAAACTTGCAGGCGGGGCAAAATTCGATTCACTGCTTGCCACCCGGTCCGAAGTGCAGTTCCAGGAAGAACCCCTGATAATCGAATTCGGAAAACTGGATGAGGATATTGAAAATATGCTTTACTCTTTGAAACAGGGAGAATTTTCCAAACCGGTTAAAGAGACTGAGGGATGGTTGATATATTTTGTCAAGGAGCGTGTGGATAAATATATTACCGCCGATGAACAGCAGAAACTCTTAAGCAAAGTAAAAACGACCATCAAAACCAGACGGACTGATGCTGAGTACCAAAAATTTTACCGTTCCTTTTTTTCCGGGAAGCGGGTTGAAACAGATGGATTGATATTCTGGTCGCTTGTTGAGAAAGTAAGGAACATACTTCAGACCAAGAAGGACAGCGGACTGGTGCTAAAGAATAACGAGGCAAAACTGCGTCCCGATGATTTGCTTGCTATCGAAAAAGAGTTTGGTCCCGATACACTTGCAATGCCATTTATAAAATTTCCGGATCAGCCGCTTACACTTAAAGAATTCCTTGCATATTTTTTCTTTGAAGGATTTTTCAGCGATCAGGTAACAACAGAAATAATAGCTGCAAAATTGAATGCACGAATCAAGGGGATGATAGAGCAGGAACTGATTGCCCGGGAAGGAATGAAAAGAGGCATCCAAAATCTTCCCGAGGTAAAAGAGGATATCCAAAGATGGCGGGATAATTACCTCTACCAGCTAATGATACAATCGCTTATGGACAGTGTGATTGTAACCGACAAAGAGATTACGGAGTTTTACCAAAAAGCATCTGAGGATACGATTAGCAGCCTGCGGGTAAATTTACTGGAGATACTGACTGACAGCCTTGAGGTAGTTGAAAAAGCACTTAATCACATTACTGACGAAAAGTCTTTCAGAGAATTTGCATCAAACCATACAAAGCGTCTATGGACAAGAGGACGGGGAGGAGAACTGGGGTTAACTCCGGTCTCATCATTGGGTGAACTTGGCAGGATTGCAAGGGATATGAATATCGGGGATGTTTACGGACCCGTAAAACTTGATGAGGGATATTCGATAATCAGGTTAATTGAAAAGCGGGATGAATCATTAGCATTAAATTCACTTGAAGAAGAGAGCGCCGGTTTGAAAGAATCACTTACAGCTCAAAAGTACGACAATATGCTTATAGATAAGACTGTCTCCCTTGCACGCAAATATGGTGTTACGGTAGATGAGCAGGTGTTAATAAATTCCGGGATAAAGAATCTTCAAATGGTGGTATTCCGATACATGGGTTTTGGAGGAAGAATAACCGCAGTACCTTTAACCCCGCGCTTCATTGAGTGGGTGGATCCATGGCGTGAAAAGCAGAAAGAACTCCCTTAGTGTAAGCGGCTCCGGACTTCCGGATCATTTCGCTTCGCTGTCATCCATGGAATATCCATTTATCTGTTTCTCAAATGAGCATCTCAGGTGATTTATAGCTCTTAAACGTCCCGACAGGTCGGGATAAACGGCGTTCCGACACATCGGAGCAAAGTTTTTCGCAAAGTTCCGCCACGGCGGAGCAAAGAAGAACAGTATTGTGAGTGAAATTTTTCACTGCAACAGCCTGCCGAGCGGAATAAACCAATAAACTAATTGAGTCCATGGCGAAATCCTGACCCATCCCTTGTTAATTATTGGGCGGGATTAACTACTTCACAAGCATCATCTTCTTCATATCCATAAACCGGGGGATGCCCGATTCGTCAACTGCTTCGATTCTGTAAAGATATATTCCGCTTGCGTATTTCCCTGCATTAAATTCAACTTCATAATACCCCGCAGGCTTATTCTCGTTTACCAGAACTTCCAACAGCTCCCCCTTTATGTCATATACCATCACTTTTACGTAACTGTTAACTGCTAACTGATAACTGATTACTGTATTGGGATTGAATGGATTAGGGTAGTTCTGATACAGGTGATAATCCCTCTTTACTTCCGTCACATATTCCCCCTCGTCTGTTAAAACAAACGCTACTTCATCGCTCCCTTTGCTCATATTCCCCTGTTTATCAACTGATTTTATCCGGTAATAAAGTCTGTTTGTTCCCGAAGTAAAGTAATCCTCAAATATTGTATCCTTTTGTGTCAGGAATATGTGACTGCTGTCCATCGGGAAGTTTGAGACCGTGTCTTTGTAGACTATGTAATGACTTGTATCCGCTTCACTGTTCTTTGCCCATCTAACAATTATTCTTTTCTCGTCGGGAATTAGTGTTGGCAATATTCCGGAAGGTCTTTTAGGTGGTAAGTCGATGTAGTTGTATATTTTTCCAAACGGACCTCCGTACAGTCCTATATCACTTCTGCTTCCGTCAACGTCAAGAATACTTGGGTCTCCCGCATCTATTCCGGGAGAGTATTTCTGAAGATGATAATCAAAGCTTCCATTCACAACTGCCACTGTATCATTTATCAGCATAGGGTCTACAAATAAATCATTTTCTCCGAATTTGACTCTATTATCCCCGTTTAGTCCATTTTTCCAGAATATATTGTAGTCCGTCTTTAGTGTGTCAACCTCGCAATATAGAGCAGGTTTGATTCCTTTTGTATTCATAATTATATTGTTTTTTACATTCCAAAGGTTACCATAGCTAAGAATAATACATCTACTCACTGTAGTATTTATGTGCTGAAAGTATGTTGAGACATTGTTAACAAAATTGTTTGTGCTCCCGGGGACATGATAAAGTTTAAATAGAACATTATCATATCCTGTACCAAAGTTATTCAGAATGTTTGAGGTGTAGTTACCCTCTGAGTGAATTGCAGAGTATCCGATATCCTTTCCTATAATAATATTCCCTTGGCTTCTGAATAGACTGTAATTGTTTTTTATTCCGGTTCCCTTACTAACATCATTAATAGTTATTATAACACAGTCCTTTATTACATATTCAAATAGTGTTGTCATAGCAACAGATAGTAGTCCTGTCATTGTTTCGCTTATTATACATTTTTCAATAAGTATATCATTTGTAAAGTAACCGATTAAATGAATTGCACTTATTCCGCTTTTTACAGAACAATTTTTTACTATCACAGTACAATTTTCTATACTTATTGTAAAAAACCCCGGAATAATTCCTTTACCAATTAACGAAAGATTTTCTATCTTGCTTTTTTTCTTAAATAAAAAAGAGCAATAATATTCCATCGGAGCAGGGCCAGGGACAAGATCTGTGGCATCAACTATTGTGCTATCCATACTAATTCCAAGAATAGTAAGTTCTTTAATAACATAAAACCATTCCCTGTATGTTCCATTACCGATTATTACTGTATCACCATCAACAGAAAGATTAAAACATTTTTGTATTGAATCACTTGCAGTCTCCCAAGTAATGTATGGGGGTGTGCTGCTGCCGGTTTTGCTTACATACCTTATTGTTCCAAACGCTCCCTGCGCAAGCAAAATAATCATGAATATTATTCTTAATTTGTTCATTTTCTTCCTTTCTCTTTACCTTTCCCTCCGCCGGGGCGGA
>JAAYVN010000012.1 GCA_012517155.1 Ignavibacteriales bacterium
AAGAGTCAAGAAAAAATTTCACTTATTTTAGTTTTGGTAAAAAAAACGGTAAAACGGTTGATTTTGGTCACATCTGTAAGATACTTTTGAACTAATTCAGAGGGGAATTTGAGGGGAGGGGAATATAAGTTGCAACTGAGAGAATAAATTAATAAATTGAGAATATAAATTGATTGACAAAATGCCATTAAAACTACTTTGCTTAGTGATTGTTTTATGGTCGAATTTACCGGCGCAGTTTTATTTTTTCGGAAGGAATAAAGTGCAGTATGATGAATTCGAGTGGGAAGTAATGCATACCAAGCATTTTGACATATATTATTACGAAGGAATGAACGAAATTGCAGAAATCGGGGGGACTTATGCAGAAGAGGCTTATTACAAGGGGAAAGCAGAGTTTGATAATATAATTACCCGCCGAATACCATTGATTTTTTATAATACCAGCAACCATTTTCAGCAGACTAACACAACGCCAGGTTTCATACCCGAAGGAGTAGGGGGATTTTTTGAATTTATGAAATGGAGGGTGGTAATACCGTTTGACGGATCGCTAGCGAGATTCAGGCATGTAATTACGCATGAACTGGTGCATGTTTTTATGATGAATAAACTCTTCAGGATAATCAAGGACCACAGACTAACTTCTGACTTAATGCCCCCGCTATGGTTTATAGAAGGAATGGCGGAGTATTTTTCCAATAAATGGGATATGCAATCCGAGATGGTATTAAGAGATGCAGTAATAAACAATAGATTCACCGGAATCAGGGGAATTTTTTCAATAAACGGGACTTATTTAATGTATAAAGAGGGGGAGGCTTTTCTAAGATTTGTTGAAGAGCATTTTGGAAGGCACAAGATAATGCTGCTTATGGAAAACCTCTGGATGGATAGTGATTTTGAAAAAATAGTGGAAGTCACGCTTGGTAAAAACATGGACGAGATTGATAAAACCTGGACAAATTCGCTCAAAAAGAGATATTTTCCACTTATGAGTAAATTTGACCCCATAACCAAGGACAGCCGAAAATTGACAAAAGAAGGGTATGCGAATTATCCGGTATATTTCAGAAAGCCCGGCGTTCCGGAAGGAAAAGGAGAGATTTATTTTATTGGGAATTATTCAGGGTATGCTTCTATATATATGATAAAAGAGGAGGAGGTTGGTAATAAAGAAATAATACCCGAACTTGTGTTGCAGGGAGAGAAAGAGGAGATGCTGGAGGCATTCCACCTAATGCAGCCCTCTATTGCGATTTCAAAAAAGGGGGAAATCGCTTTTATTACAAAATCGGGGGGGGAAGATGTTATTCATTTTTATTCAACGGAGGATAAGAAAATAAGAAGAAGTTACAGGGACGAGAATCTGATTACTATCAGTGCGCCAAGTTTTAGCGAGAATGGTGATAAACTGGTTTTTGAAGCAACAGACAAAAACGGTTACAGCGATATATATGTGCTGGATTTATCAATGGGCAATCTGAGAAGACTAACACACGATTATTACCATGATAAAGACCCGATATTTATGGGGAATGAGGTAGTGTTTTCATCGGACCGGACAGCCGGCGAGAATGAGAGATATTATAATTTGTTCAGCATAGACCCTGACAGTAACCAGATTAAGTACATTACAAATATCAGAGCAAATGTTGAAGCGCCCGCGTTATCGACGGAGGAGAATACGTTAATATGTACGGCGGATATAGACGGCACACAGAATATATGGGAAGTAAGGAGAGACGAAAAAGGCGAAAAGCAACTGATAAGAGTAACAAACTTTATATCAAGTGTATTTAATCCGGTGTTTACAAGTAAATCGGAGTTAATATTTGGGGGTTTTGAAGATTTTGAGTTTTCTGTTTATAAATACAAAATAGTTGAAATTGACAGTGGAGAGGGGAGCAATATTAAATACAGTAATATTGTTACCGCGCCGAGATGGAGAGAGAAACCATATACGGGTGAAACCGAGCCAAAGAAAGCAGAGTACGAAAGGGAGTACACACTGGATTATGCAGCGGGACAGGTAACAACTGATCCAATTTACGGAACACGAGGGGGGGCTTTGTTTTCGGTAAGTGATTTGCTTGGAGATGACAATTACTTTTTTATGCTGTATAATACAGCCGAGGTTCAGAGTGATTTTTTAAGGAGTTTTAATATAGCATTAACCAAATTTAATCTGGGACAAAGAACGAATTATGGTTTCGGAGTATTTCACTTCAGGGGGAGGAGGTATGATATACAAGAATCGGAAGAATATTTTTTTGAGAGAAGCATTGGGGCTACCGGTATGCTCAACTTTCCGCTTTCAAAGTTTGACAGAATTGAAGCGGGATTAACCATAGCAAATTCCGACAAACAAATCACAACTAATCTGCCGGACAGAAAAGCGGTACTCTGGAGTAATAGTATCTCTTATGTATTTGACAATTCGTTATGGGCCTCCAGCGGACCGATTGACGGAAAGAGAATAAGATTATTGCTGGCGTATACCAGTGACGTAAAATATAGTAATGTTAATTATTTTTCAGTAATTGGTGATTACAGAGAGTACATAAGAATATCGCGGAGGAGTGCTATTGCATTAAGGGGATCATTTTATTATAATCACGGGAAAGAGGCGAGAAGATATTTTATGGGGGGGAGTTGGGATTTGAGAAGATGGACACGTTGGTCCATAAGAGGAGAGAAGATGTGGATTTCTTCTATGGAATTGCGTTTTCCACTAATAGATGAGATAAGGATAAAACTTCCGATAGTTGATATTGGTTTTTTTGGTATAAGAGGAGCTTTATTTTATGATATGGGGAGTGCCTGGGACAAAGAATACAAGCAAACGTTAGGGAGTTTTGGAGGAGGGGTAAGAATAAACATTTTTAATGTGATATGTTTCAGGTATGACGTGGGAAAGAAGATAGAGAATAACTTCAGGCAATTGCAGGAAGGATTGTTTTATCAGTTTTTCTTCGGGTGGGATTTCTGATGAAAAAGCTGATCAACCTGCTTATTTTTTTATTAATCCTGAATGCGGGATGTACATCTTCATTCATAAAACTGGATTTTGTTCCAAGGTCTACAGATATTAATCAGTTTGGAATTACCGGAAAGAGAAATTTCCATATAGAAGAAGATCCGGGGGATAGTTTAGTGCTCCGGTGGTCTTCTTCTACAAAGGGAGGGTATAGAAATGGAAGTATAGTTGCGGCAGATAAGTATATATTTGTAAGTGATTTATCGGGCAGAATATATTGTTTTAATTATGAAACCGGAGAGACGAAGGGATTTTTGGATTATAAAGGTATTATTAAAGCAAATCCGGTGATATTAAATAACACGCTTGTATTTTTGTCCATGCCAAGGAACCGGGATTATACTGATCTGATATTTTACGATCTTCCAATAGCGAAAGAAAGGTATTCCACTAAAATTGAGGGGAAAGTTGTGACTGAATTGCTATTATTAAATAACGGGGTGGTTTTTATTACTAATGAAGCGATTATCTACAAGTACGGGATGAGAGGAGAAAAAATCTTTGGAGTAAAGAGTGAGCATTACACCAGCAGCAATCTTTTAGCAATGGGAGATGAGATAATTTTACTGAGTGAAAAGGGGGAAGTTGTTTTTATAGATGTAAACAGCGGGATTACTTTACGAACATATCAAGTAAGTGAAGGACCATTAAATAACGGAGCAATTGAGAATGACATTCTATATTTTACAGACTATCATGGGAAGATTTACTCTTTTGACCTGCTACAAAAAAGGGTAATAAATGTAAAGGAGCTGAATGAAAAATTCAAGATGACACCTGTTGCAGACGAGAAGAATATTTATATCGGAGGATTGAGCGGGAAATTTTATGCAATTGATAAGAATACTTTGGAGATAAAATGGGTTGTGAATACCGATGGGATATTAAACGCCTCACCTCTCGTTACCAAAAGCAGAATTGTAATTCCAGACCTGAACAAACATTTATTTATTGTCGAAAAAGAGAGGGGAAGAATAAATGTCAAAATGAGTTTTGAAGGAAGAGTAAAAGTAACTCCTATTTTTTATAAGAAGAAATTGTTTATCGGGATAGATGACGGGATAATAAACTGTTATGATACTTATTAGAATAATAATCGTGCTGTTTTTTGGATATTCCGCCTTATGGGGGCAGAACTGTAAATCAATAATTATATTTGAGAAATCTCAACCGGAGTCGAGAATAATTATAAATGACAGCGTAACCATAAAAAGCGGTGAAGACGTTTTTCTTAACAAAGGAAAGAACACACTGCGGATAGTGCTAAATGCTGAAGAATGGGATTCGCCTTTCTTCTCAGACACGCTGATAGTGAATGATGATGATACGACGAATATCTACAGATATAACGAGATTAAATATTCTCACAGATTGAGGATAAAACCCTTTTCTAAAGATGAGAATAAGACAGACTTGCTTGCGAATTTCCGAAAAAAGGATAATTATATAAGTTCCGGCGAATTCAGATGGTTATTAGCAGGAGTAGTAATACTTGGCGGGACGGCAGCATATTTAAAGATTGAGGCGGATAAAAAGTATGACAACTATATTTCCAGTGGAGAAGAGAGATTTCTGGAGGAAACAAGAAAATATGATCTGTTGAGCGGAATCAGTTTTGGATTGTTACAATTAAATTTTATATATATGGTATTGAACTTTTTAATTTTTTAGGATATAGAAATGACATCTTTACTTAACAATCTTCACAAGCTAATTGTTGTTGGAGATAAGATATTAATCAGACCGACAGAAATCAACCAAAAAACAGACAGCGGATTATACCTGCCACCGGGAGTGAAGGAAAAAGAAAAAATCCAGAGCGGATATATTATAAAGGTGGGACCGGGGTGGCCGATACCGACAGTTGTTGAAGAGGAGAGCTGGAAAGAGCAGAGGGAGCCGGTGAAGTACATACCCCTGCAGGCAAAGGAGGGGGATCTTGCATTGTTTTTGAAGAAAGATGCTTTTGAACTTGAGTTTGAGAAAGAAAAACTGCTGATTGTGCCACAGAATGCAATATTATTGATAATAAGGGAGGATTTGTTTTAGAAAAATTGATGGACAAGAATACCTTGACATTCGCATAGCTTTCAAAACCAGAAAGCGGAATCCACCACAGCCCAGCAAAGAAAACCGAGGAGTTTTACTTTGAGAATAATTTTGTTTTACTAATAGCAGCAAAATTTATGGAGTATAAAATTTACACGTTTCTTTCTGCCATTTTATTTTGTTTATCTTACCAAATTTTATAATTCTATACTGATTCTTGTTAATTCTTTAAGCAACGAACGCTTCTACCTTGCGTCCAATCTGTCGTTTCACCTATTAAATATAAAGTTGAAACGGTCCCTGAAAGATGTAAAAGATATGCGTTGCTCCCGTCATATGTTGAACTCCAAAAACCGACCTGGTCAATTAAATTGTAGAATGAGCGATCGAGAGGCTGAAAATATCCGGAGAATAAAGCGGAAAAACCACTTTTGTTTGTGCCAGCCCCAGAACCAGTACCTTGCCCAACCGATTTCAATAAATTACCATTTGCGCCTCCTCCAACAGCAGCGTGTAATATTTGAAATTCCTGATAAGTTGGGATATGCCAGCCGGGAGGACAGATACCTTGTGTGCCGGGTGTGGTTAAGTACTGCATAGTCTCTTCCCACTGGTATAAACCGCCGTAAGTCAAACAATTAACTGCAAGATTGTTATAACAGAATTTTTCTATGGTTGCATTATTAGTCTGATCTCCGCTACTGTTAATCATAACTCCCACGTCAAGGTTTTCCTTTAACCAGCATTGGTCACCAATCAGTATAGTGTTGTATGTTTTTCCGGAATAATCTACAGTAGCTGATCCCGGGCAGGGATCCCCACCGGCAACTTCATCATTTGCAGATATAATAATTTGAAAGTTATTATTCTGAGGACCGCTATAGGTCCAGGTTATTGTTTTACCAATACCCGTAGTAACATTAGTTCCGATTGCCCCCGTTGCAGTACCGTAATCATACATCCAGGTGGCTCCCCCATCACTTGACACTTTCATATAAACAGTGACAGAGGATTGTTGTGCATCAGCAACGTCGTAAGTTACTGTTACAGTTGTTCCGACAATTCCAAATGCTACATTTGAAACAACCGGATTGTTTTGTGCCGATAATTGTGAAGTTAATAAAACAATTATGGCTATGCAGGATAGTATTCGTATATGTTTCATTTTTCACTCCGTCTATTTTAATAATAACATTTTTTTTGTTTCAGTGAATGTGCCGGCCTGAATCCGGTAATAATAAATACCGTTGCTTAAGCCCCGGGCATCAAAACTGACTTTATAACTTCCGGGATCCTGATTTTTATTCACAAGAGTAGTTATAAGTTTTCCCAATACGTTATAGGCTTCTACTATTACATATGAAGAAGCCGGGATGGAATAAGTTATAATGGTTGAGGGATTAAAGGGATTAGGATGATTCTGTTGAAGTTTGAAAGTTAAAAGCTGAATGTCCGTTGAGATCTCAAGTACTTTAGAATACTCAAACTTGCCATTGTTATCAATTTGTTTAAGGCGATAGAAGAGAGTGTGGTCAAGGTTGAGTTTGAGATGATCGGTAAAGGAATATTCTTTGGGAGAATTGCTGTTACCAGAACCGGGTATAAAACCGACAGTTTCCCATAGCTGAGATTTGTCGTGGCAAGTCTCTACTGAAAATCCGAAGTTGTTAACTTCAGTTGCTGTTACCCAGCGAAGCTCAACATTACTTCCGTTTAGATTTGCGGTAAAGGAGATTAGTTCAACGGGTAAAGGGCTTACGGCTGATGCACTTGATCCAATGCCTGCAAAAAGCTGTAATGAGAAAAGGATTAGAAAAGCAGTAGTTGTTCTCATATTGAGTTTCCTTTCATAATTATTAAATAACTAAAACGTTCAGTCTATTAACGTTGTTTTTTCTTAATTTTCAGGAAAAGTGTGTGGAGGAGGAGGGTGTATCTCGGACTCTCGAGGTGATTTGGTATATCATCCTTTACATTTATGTACAATGCTAATCTTGATTTCACACACATAGAACAAGCTCGTTGAATTTTTATAAAATCAACAAATGCAAGCTATATATTTATTCTGATATTTCCTACAAGAAATATTTTGCTAAAGAATCAAATCCACCTCCCGAACTGTTCAAGAATCCCTATCGGATGAGGGGCAAAATCATTGCTATTCGGCTTAATTATGAGGCATAATTAAAAAGGCGGAATTGGGAGAAGATAAAAGACTTCAGATTTACGAATAATCTGTTGAGTTGATGCGAGAACGAAAAAGCGGGGCGTGGGAGCCCCGCTTTGAGGATAATTTTATTCTAAGGAACCGACTGCGGCTTCTACTGCCTCGAGGATTTCACATGATTTTACTACTTCTTTCATTCTTGTATGGTCGGGATAGAGGGGGCGATCGATATCAAGATGATCCACGTATTTGCGTATAACCTGTTTTGCGGTTTTAACGCCGAGACCGTTTTCGAATTCCCTGAAATCA
>JAAYVN010000093.1 GCA_012517155.1 Ignavibacteriales bacterium
CCAACACTTTTATCCCCTGCATGTGATTTCGTATCACCAACTCCTCAGGTAACATTTGTATGGTCATCCTCAGTGGGAGCCACGGGATACACAATTCAAATAGATGAAAGCGCAAGCTTCATTAATCCATTGGTTGTAAATTTCACAACAACAGATACAACTTACTCCTTCACTGGCACGCAGGGACAGGTATTATACTGGAGAGTCCAGGCGTTAAATGCAAATTATCTTACTTCAAGTCCGTTCACGGCTGCTTGCAAGATAACAATCGGTGCTTTACCGGTTGCGCCTACTCTAATTGCACCGGCAAACAATTCAGTTAATGTACCAATGGATGTAACATTTGACTGGTCAACAGTTCCTTATGCAACTTCTTATACTTTATACTATTATTTGAAGGATGGACTGGACACAGTAATGGTAGTTACTGACACAACTTCGACACATTCTGTTACCGGACTAGCTCAATATAGTACTTATTACTGGTATGTAACAGCAACAAACTCATTCGGTACGAGTGCACCTTCAGCAACATGGCAGTTCACAACAATGTGGTATTATCCACCGACCTGGTTTGGTAATCTGATAATTAAAGATTTCAGTCCAGTACCTGACAGCGTGGCTATTACATTCGGATTGCATATGGAAGCTACAGACGGAATAAATGCACCTCTTGGTGAATATCCTCTGGTTCCAATGCCACCGGCAGGAACAATGAATGCAAGATTTGAATTACCGGGAGCTACGGTTTATTCTTACAGGGATTTAAGGAATGATACCTTAAGCACAGTTATCTGGAGATACAAATTCCAGCCTGATGCACATGGATATCCATTAATTATTAAATGGAATATTGATAACTTCCCATCAGGAAGCTTGTTTATGAGAGATCCAAGTAACACAGAGGGTCTTGGGAATATCGACATGAGGACTGTCAGCCAATTCACTTTAGTTGATACAACAGTCAGATATCTTGAGATCTACTATACAAAGACAACATGCGTTGATGTATCATTATCGAATAATTTCAAACTTGTTTCAGTTCCGTTGAAAACTGATAACATGAAATATCCGAGTGTATTCGGAGGATTTGCAACTTCAATGTTCTCCTGGAATATTACAGGCAGCTATTACTCAATATTCTCACCTGATTCCAACATGGTAAATGGTAAAGGCTACTGGTTAAACGGACCAGCCGGAACAGTTACAATCTGTGGTATGAAGGTTGGAAACAGTGTACCGATACCTGTTAAGACAGGATGGAACTTAGTTGGTATCTACGAAACCAATGTACCAGCAAATTTACTTGTACCTTCAGCACCAACCTTACTAACTGACGGTATATACTATCAGTGGATGGAAAACGGTACAGGATACAATTCAACAACTACTCTAAAGGTTGGAGCAGGATACTGGATCCAGGCAAATGCAGACGGTCATCTTTTGATAAATATGCCGAAAGACGGTGTGGTTTATGCTGATAACACAAGCACGACAGCTCTTGACAAAGTTAAAGAGACCTGGAGCAAGATCAGTATTGAAACCTCAGAAGGTGTAAGAACACTTTATATAAGTGATAAGGCTGACAATGATGTGAACCTCACATTGCCACCTCCACCTCCTCCAAGCGTTCTTGATGCAAGATTTGCAACAGGCAGGATAGCAGAGGATCTGACCCAGCCACGCAGAATAGTGATTAACTCAACTGTTTATCCAGTGAGAATCAAAGTTGACGGTATGGATATCAGTGTTAAAGATACAAAGGGCGGAAAGATTATTAATGGTTCCGTGAGAAGCGGTGACTATATAGTGATTTCCGATCCTAGCGTAAAAGAAATTCTGGTTTCCAGGTTCGAAATGCCGACGGAATTCGACATGATGCAGAACTACCCGAATCCGTTCAATCCTTCAACGATGATTAAGTTTGCTCTGCCGGTTGATGCAAAAGTCACCGTAAGAGTTTACGATATGGTTGGACAGGAAGTTACTCAGCTTATATCTGAGCAACTAACAGCAGGTTATCATCAAGTTGAATTCAATGCAAATCAACTGTCAAGCGGTGTTTACTTCTACAGAATCGATGCAATCGGTTTGAACGGTAAAGACTACTCCTCAGTTAAGAAAATGATGCTGCTTAAGTAATAGCAGTAGCTATTAAAAAGAAAGCCGGGTCTTAAGACCCGGCTTTTTTTATATTCTAAATGAAATTATCGGATAAATCCGGCTATGTCTTTAGTGTAAATGTTTCTCCGATACTTCCAATTCCTAATTGCAGATTGTAATTTTGATAAGAGGAAGCAAGCCAGGAGAGGGGTTCATCAATGGGTTCAGAACTTTGCTTGAATGTGTTGCAATGAATTGGGATAAATACCCCGGCATCCATGTCTTTTGCCATTTGCAAAGCTTCTTCGGGATTACAATGGTTTCGTTTCCAGGGATTATAGGCTCCGATTGGCATAATTGCGATGTCCACTTTCTCACCGGAATCTTTCAATTTTTCTGTATATGCAGTATCCCCTCCAAACAGAATCCGGATTCCGCTACGCTCAAGGATATAAGCATTAAAGCTGCGTCCATCTTTATGAAATCCTTTTGAGCGGTCTTTTTCCCAAGGGTAACGCCATCCAAAGTGCTTTACTTCAAGCGCCTTGATATAAGTTGAAGCAGTGTTAGTTTCATCACCCCAGTCAAGAACTTTTAGACTTTTCCAATCAAGTTCGTCAACCACATCCTTGGTATTATATGCCACAACAACATCAATCATTCCCGGATATTTTTCCGTGATAGCCGATAAAGTCTGCATATCAGTATGGTCCATGTGAACATGAGAGAGCAGGATCAAGTCTGGTTTGGGCAATTCATCTACAGTTAATGCCGGCGGCGTTAATCTTGAGGGACCAATTGTAGCTCCGAGAAAACTCACTCCCACTCTTTGAAAGAGCACCGGATCTGTGATTATTATTTTACCGAAAAAATTTATAATGACAGTAGAGTGACCAAGCCAGGCAATATTAATATCCGTATCTTTCCACAATGAAGGATTAGGGCGGAATTTCAATGTATTTGCATAAACCACATCGGATGTCAGGAGCGGAGAAAGCAGAAGAGATCCGGCAGCAAATTTGGATACTTTTGAAATAAATTCACGTCTTTTCATTTTGATATTTTAACTATTCTCATTTTTTTATGATAAACAGAAAAAAGATAAAATGAGTTCTTTTTATGGGAGTTTTCCTTTAAGCAATTCCTCCGCTAAGCGATTCATTTTGTAAAGATCTCTAATAGCCTCAATCATACCCTCATTGTGGACACTCACAGTTCTGTTTGCTTCGGTTGTGAAAATAAAATTGCTTGGAAGACTTTCAAGATTACCATCAAAAGCAAGTCCCACAATTTCTCCTTTAACATTAATTACCGGACTTCCCGAATTTCCACCGACAATATCGCATGTTGATATAAAATTCAAGGGAGTACTCAGGTCAAAGTTCCCGGGCAAATTTTCCCACACAGGTGGAAGATTGAAGGGGAATTTTTTCTCAAAGGAATGATGTCTATCAAGCACACCATAGAATGTAGTTTTTACCGGAGCACGTGTACCATTATAGTCATATCCCTTCACAATTCCATCCGCGATTCGAAGCGTAAAAGTTGCATCCGGAGGAATGGCATCCCCAAAGACCTCATAAGCTGCAAGTCCCAATTCCTGATTCAGAAGGGCTTCGCGGTCTCTTAGTTCATTGTTTTTCTTCCTGAGGTTGTCTAATTTGTCCTGTGTGAGGAGTATAAATTGAATAAAGGGATCATCAATTTTTATGAAGTTGTCGTAGCCTTTTTTCAGAGCATCAACAATAAAATCACTATTAAAAAGTTTTGTTTTATTCAGGACATAGTTTAACGCATCTTCATTACGAAGACCGTTGCAGAAATTTTTTATTACTTCATGCTCGGCACCAAGAAGTCGGTAGAACATTCGAATATCAGCGAGGAGTATTTCCTTCTGAATAGCATCATCTCGCTTTTTTTCGAGGATATCAGTTATCAGTTTAGACAGGTTGTTGTCCTTGTACATCTCATCGCGTTCATCGGATTTCTTTTTTGTTTGGTCAGCTATTTTTAAAAATTCTCTTGCAATGGTAAAATGATCGGAAGTGTAGAATGGATTTAATGAAAAAGCGAAAGACTCTTTAGCAAATGATTTCGCTTGTTCGCGGGATTTTTCAATATCGTCCCAAATGTGAAAGTATTTCTGTTTGAGTTGAAAGTCTTTTTCAATTCGAGTTTTAAAATCTCTTTCAAATGCAACTTTGCGTGCGATAAGATAAGGATCGTTGAGACCTTGGTAGGTACCCTCATAAACCTTCAAGGAATTCCCGACAGAGTAAAGTCTGCTAACCAGGACATAATCTTCCGTGTTATTATCCATTACTTTTTTGTAGTAGACTTGATAGAGGTCTTTTAGAATATCTGTAAGCATAGGATATTGAACATCGCGGTTATAAAGAATTTGAGCTATGGTATTAAGTCTACTTGTTCTTCCAGGATTCCCGACTACGAAAACCACATCATCTTCCTTGGGTCCGGAAAGACTCCATTTAAAGTAGTATTTAGTTTTTAGTGGTTTATTATCGTCGGAATAGACTCTAAAGAAAGTACAGTCAAGTCCATAGCGAGGGAATGTAAAATTATCGAAGTCTCCTCCCAATTTAGCAGTGCGAAGATCAGGAGCAAAAACAAGACGAACATCGTTATAACGTTTATAACCGTATAAAGAATACTTCCCCCCATTATAAAGAGAAACAATTTCGTAGATAAGTTCGGGGTTGTTATTTAATTCGTTTCTGGTTATTTCGGCAATTTTTTTCTCCTTTAGGGAGATTTTATCTTTGTCGGTTTGTCCCTCGTTCATTGCAGATATTATTTGATTCGTAACATCGCGGATTAAGATTAACTGGTTAACAAAAATACCAGGCATTTTTCTTTCTTGTTCAAGAGAATTGGCGATGAAACCATCGCGGAGCAGATTTTCACCTTCTTTCTGGACCGATGGAAGATTCTCGCGGGCACAGTGATGATTAGTCATAATAAGTCCATCCTCGGAGACAAACGAAGCACTGCACCAGTTAGCAAATTTCAAAGCTGATTTACGCACATTTTCAAGCCATTCATCAGTTGGAGTAAAATTATATTGCTGTTGAAAATAAGAGATAGGAGGGTTCTCGAAAGTCCACATTTTACCCATATCAAACTTTTGAGCTTTGACCGTATCATAATTGATGTTGGAGTAAAGATTCTGTGCGTTAGCAGATGTAAAAAGGATAAAGATAATTACTAAAGAAAAAAGATATTTTTTCATTGCTTTCCTTATGAAGTGATTAAAATTTATTTGCCAGTAGCATCACCTTTAATGGCGCGCCATATTGTAAGAAAGATAATCTGGAGGTCAAGAGTAAATGACCAATTTTCGATATACCAGATATCAAATTCAATTCGTTTTATAATTAATTGTTCATTTTTAACGGGGTTTGGGTCATCACCTCTTAAACCGTGAATCTGAGCCCATCCAGAAATTCCCGGTTTAACCAAATTTCGAAGTCTTATTTCCTCAATAAATTCCTTATATTGTTCATTATATAAAACAGCATGAGGACGAGGACCCACCACGGACATATCTCCTTTGAGAACATTAATGAACTGAGGGAGTTCGTCCAAATTGAATTTTCTAAGAAATTTGCCTACGGATGTGATACGTGAGTCATTTTCGGAAACAGGGATGAACTTGTCCGAATCAGGGGCAATAAACATTGTCCGGAATTTATAACAAATGAAAGTGCGATTGTGTCTTCCAATACGTTTTTGTTTAAAACAGATTGGTCCTTTTGAGTTCAGCTTTATAATTAAGGCAACCACAGGAATAAGCCAAGAGAGAATCAACACCGTGGCCAGAATAGAAGTGATCACATCAAAAGTTCTTTTAACGAAACGCCATTGGAATTCCTCCAGTGGAATAGAACGAACAGAAATAACCGGGATATTACCAAGGGTGCTTATCTGGAATTTTTTTGAGACAAAACGAAAGTAATCCGGAATTATATGAACACCCACCGCATTTTTGTTACAAGTTTTTACAATTGTATCAATCGATTCCGTTGGGGCATCAGAATTTGAAATGAAAACCTCATTAACTGATGGTATGAATTCATTAATTTGGTCAAGGGTTCCCAGGACATCCGGATCTGAGGAATAGTTATCGAGATAGCCAAGGACGATATAACCGAAATCCGGGTTAGCTGAGATCAGATTTCCCATTTCTCGACCGACTTTTCCGCCACCAATAATAAGGACTTTCTTAATGCTTTTCCCTTTCTTCCTGAGTATTGTCATAACTTTCTTGAAGAAAATGTGACGAAGTGAAAGCAAAATCAGTAGAAAGAACGAGTACAACAGGATGAAATTACGAGTAAAAAATCCTTCTTTAACAATGAATATAAAAAGGATAGAAGTAATAGCCTGAAAGACTATAAGTTTTAACAAACTTGTAAGTTGGAAGGCAAAAAGTTTGAGATGGTCGTTATAGAAATTTAGTGAGTTGGCAACAAAAATCCAGATTAGGTTCAGGATAAACAGAAGTATGAAAAGAAAACTCTTTGTGAGAAAAAGCTCAAGAGACTGAGCCAAGATCCCTGCTAATATAAAAGAGAGGTTCAGAAGCAAGAGGTCGGTAAAGATTTTAATGTTCTTTAAGGACTTTTCATTTACAATCATAGCTTTTGCACGCGGTTAAAAAAGAATTCTGATTTTTCAGTAATAAAAGCCTGGATATTTTGTTCAAAGTTTTTCCTGGAGAACGCGATTGAAGAATTTCGGATTTCTTCGGGATTAAGAGTATCTTTGATTTTTTCAAATTCAGTAACCGCATTTATTATTCCTTCAGGAGTTTGAGAAGAAAAATGGAAACCATTTTTATTATTAATAACAGTTTCAGCAGTCCCACCACGATCAAGTGCGATTACCGGAGTTCCACAAGCGAGAGCCTCGACCACGGTTATCCCAAAATCTTCTTCTGCCGGGAATATCAAGGCTTTAGATTTTTCCAAGTAATTTTTCAGTTCTTCCGTCCGAAGATAGCCCAGAAGTTCAATATTTGGAGTAGCAAGAGATTTAATTCTTTTAGCGTCCGGGCCGTCCCCTACTACGAGTAATTTATGTTGTGGCATCTTTGCGAAGGCTTCAACAACGATATCCATTCGTTTATATGGTACGAAACGGGAAATGGCGATGTAATAATTATCCTTGTAAGGTTGAAGGGAGAACTTGTGAATGTCCACCGGCGGATAGATAACCGTTGCATCGCGGTTATAAGTTTTTTTTATTCGATTAGCTATGTAGTGAGAATTAGCGATGAAAAAATCAGGTCTATTGGCAGTGGAGGAATCCCATTGACGGATCTTGTGTAGAACATATTTCGCACACATACCTTTAAGCCCTTTGGTGAGGTTTGCTTCCCGGAGATATTGATGATAAAGATCCCATGCATATCTGATAGGGGTGTGACAATAGCAAACATGCAATTGATCCCACCTGGTTAATGCACCCTTTGCCACACTGTGTGAACTTGATATTATAATATTATAACTGCTTAAATCGAATTGTTCAACTGCAAAGGAATATAGGGGGAGGTAAAATGTGCGTTTTGATTTTGCGAACGGGAGATTTTGGATAAAAGAAGTGTGAGCATTTTTACCTTTGAGTATTGTATCCCGATCTGCTTTTTCAAGGAAATCAATAAGGGTAAATACCTCGGCTTCGGGATAAATGTTGGTGAAGGATTCAACACATTTTTCGGAACCCATATAGTTTACTAGCCACTCATGTACAATTGCAGTCTTCAATTATTTTTATGTCATTAATAAAGTGAAAAATCTTATTTATTAATTTAATGATTTTAACAGCATTTACATAATTTCAGGGCAAAATTAGTGGATATAGCGTTTTTGTTTGAGGCTATAAACTTAAAAGAAGGAAATTTCCAAGATTAAGAGACGCATACAAAAGTTGAAAAAACTTCAGATAACGGACTCAGAACGGAAGCAGAACGGAAGCAGAACGGACTCAGAACGGAAGCAGAACGGAAGCAGAACGAAGCATTATCAGTTTAGCTAGTTAATCATTTAACATTTTATGTGTGAGAGGGGGAGACATAGAAAAATGGATTTATTTGAGAGTTTTTGTTTTGGCTAAACGTGATTTTGTCTTATATTAGCTGTTTATAAATTTAGCTATCGGTCAATAGGTAATATTTAAAGAATAAATTAAATATCTTGGTAATTGAGAAAAGTATCTGTAATTATTGTAAATTATAACGGTAAACATTTTCTGAAGGATTGTTTAGATTCTTTAATGGAGCAAAGCTTTAAAGATTTTGAAACAATTATTGTGGATAATGGGTCAACAGATGGAAGCGGGGAGTACATCAAGGAAATATATTCGTGGGTAAGACTCGTTGAAATACAGGAGAATTTAGGGTTTGCAGGTGGAAATAACGAGGGAGTAAGGGTTGCGGAGGGGGAATTGATAGTTTTACTGAATAATGATACAATATTGGAGCAAGATTGGTTAATGGGATTGGTGAATGCTGTGGAACCAAATGATGTGGCTATAGCATCCTCACTGATACTGACTGATGGAATCCCGGCGAAATATTATGAAAAGAATGGATCACTTAACCTATTTGGCCATAATATCATGAGTATTTTCAATAAATCAGAGAATATTTTTTATTGCGGGGGAGCTTCATTGATTTTTAAGAAAAAAATTTTAGATATTCCCTTTGATGAGGATTATTTTGCGTATAGTGAGGATGTGTATCTGGGAATGCGGGCGAGATTTATGGGGTACAGGATCAGGCATACAAATGAATCCAAGTTAAGACATATAGGTGGCGGGACATTCAGAAAAGAAAAGAATGAGAGGTTGACCTATTATCAAGAGAGGAACAGGTTATTAAATTTCTTTTTATTCTTTAGTATCAAATCTCTTATTAAGATGAGTCCATATTTTCTGTTGAATTTATTAATTAAACTAGCGGGTTCATTGTTTCCTAATAAATATTCATTTACCGGGGTTGTGAAGGCATACAAGGATCTACTTGATTCACGTGTGATGATTAAGAATAAGAGGAGTAAGTTAAAAAAAGAAATCAAAGTTCATGAAGAAGAAGTAATAAGATGGATGACATGTAAAATATTCAATGAAGAGACACGTCATGCAAGAGTAATAAATAAAATATCTGAGTTTTATTGCAGAATTGTGAATCTAAGGACCATTGAGATTGAAGGGGAGTGCAGATGAAGGTGGAGGGGTTAGTTACTATAATTGTTCCGTGTTATAATTCGGAAAAGTTTATTGCGACAACATTAAAAAGTATTGAGGAACAGACATACAAAAATTGGGAATGTATAATTATTGATGACGGATCGAAGGACGGGAGTTCGAAGATCGTTAAAGGTTTTGAAGAGAGAGACAAACGGTTTAAATATTTTTTTCAGAAAAATCAGGGAAGTGCAGCAGCAAAAAATGCGGGAATTGAAAAAGCGAAAGGAGATTTCATCCAGTTTTTAGATGCTGACGACATAATATTAAGGGATAAATTAAAAATATGCGTGGATAAATTGGAAGAATTACCGGAAGCGGATATTGTTTATACGGAATATTGTTTTTATTCACAGGTTAGTTTATCTGAGAACAAGAGAATGGAGGATGATGGTTATTTTTATCAGACATTACCTGTTAAAATTCCATCTAATGATGCTGTTTTTTCTTTTATTTCTCATTGGAATATAGATTTTATAATCCCTATAAACTCTTACCTATTCCGGAGAAGAGTTTTTGAAGAAATTAAGTTTGATGACAGGTTTAAGTCATTTGCGGAAGATCTTTACTGTTGGATAATGATTGGGCAGAGGGGATTCAAGTTTGAGTATTTAGGAGAAGTGATGGCTGTATACCGACAAACCCAGGAATCATCCACTACAAAGGAAACAGCGATAATTGATTCGAAAATAGCGATGACAGATTACCTGATCAAAGATGAAAGGTTCAGAAAATATCAGGATGAAATAAGGAAAGTTAACCACTTTTTCAGGCAGCGTTTGGTGATGGGAAAGTTCATGGAGAAAGATTTTAAGAAGGGGATAAGAATATTAAGAGAAGAACTGAAATACTCTACTTTTAAGGATATGATAAAAATGGGAGGGTGGTTTTCCCTGATGATTTTTTTCAAGAAGGAAACCGTGGTAAAAATGAGGCAATGGATAATAAAAAATACACCCATCAAATGGGGAGGATGGTCTAGTTTTCGATTATGGACACCCCCGTATAAAATAAAGATGTAAAATGGTATCGGTAATTATAGTACAATATAATGGCTTAACTCTGACAAAAGAAGCTATAAAGTCTTTTATGCGGTGGCATAAATCATTAAATTATGAAATCATATTAGTTGATAATGGATCGAAGGATTTTAACAGAAAAGAATTTGTGAATGATTTTCCCGATTTGAAGATATTCGAATTGAAAAAAAACGAGGGTTTTGGTAAAGCTAATAATCTTGGAGCAAAATCTGCAAGCGGAGAAATACTTTACTTTCTTAATAATGATACAATAACGAATGAGGAATATCTTTCAAAAGTCGAGGACAGATTTAACAAAGATCCAGAAGTTGGTATTCTGGGTCCGAGATTATTGAATCCAGATAATACATATCAGTTGTCGCATGGTAAACTCCCAAGTTTTCTGAGAGAGATCAGTGATAAATTGGTTTACTTTGTATTTGAAAAAAAGTGGGAACTTCCTGTAAAAATGCTGGTAGCAAGATTTGATAACGAGCAATATACAGGTTGGGTAACCGGAGCAGCAATGTTTGTTAGGAAAAGTGTTTTTGAAAAGATTGGTGGTTTTGATGAAAATTTCTTTATGTACTTTGAGGATAAGGAGTTATGCAAGCGAGTCCAGCTTCGCGGGAATAAAATAATTTATTATCCCAAGGTGAGTTTAGTTCACTTGAAGGGAGGCAGTTCAGGAGGTGATAATTCCGGATTCACACAAAAAGAGTACAGAAGAAGCCAGATGTACTATTATAAAAATTACAGGAACCATTTGGAAAATGTATTATTAAAAATCTTTCTAAAGATAACAAGAAAGTATCCGGATTGAAATGATAAACGTAATGTTAATGATAGATGAAGCGGGCCTTGGCGGAGGTCAGAAGCATGTGTTGTGGCTTGCGCAGAAACTTGAAAAGGAACGTTTCAAAGTTACGGTTGCCTGTGAGGGTAATGGATGGTTAGTGCATGAACTGCACAAAAGTAACATCCGGCATTATGCAATTAATATCTCGAATAGGCTAAACATAAAAGAACTGTTTAAGATCAGAGGAATAATAAAGCGGGAGAAACCGATGATTTTGCACACACATGGAGGGACAGCTGGTTTTTATGGAAGATTGGCTGCAATCTTTTTAAGTAATGTTAAAAAAGTACATACTTATCACGGGATTCATTATCTGAATCATGAAATGAATCTTTCAAAAAGAATATTTAAATGGATTGACAAACTCTTTTTAGGGCTAACGGACAGAGTGATTTGTGTTGCGATAAGTGATTTGAATGAGGGGATTAAAGCCGGGGTGGTAAATAAAGGGGGAGCGGAAGTGATCTATAATGGAATAGAGGTTGATTCATATAAAGATGGGATCAAAAAAGAACAAAAAGGTGAGGAAGTAATAATTGGGAGTATTGGTAGGCTGCATATTCAGAAAGGTTACAAGTATTTAATTGATGCAGCGGCAATACTGGCAAATAGATTACCAAATATAAAATTCCATATTATTGGTGAAGGAGAAGAAAGGAATGAGTTGGCAGCAAGGATTCATGAGAGAGGGCTAGATGGAATATTCCTTCTAAAAGGAAGCAGAGAGAATGTGAATGAAGAACTGGCGATGATGGATATTTTTGTTTTGCCGTCCCTGTGGGAAGGTCTGCCCATAGTTTTATTAGAAGCCATGGCTGCAAAGAAACCAATTATTGCGACAAGAGTTAATGGTACAGTTGAGATTATACAAAACGAAAAGAACGGATTACTTGTAGCGCCAGAAAACACAGAAGAACTAGCAGATGGTATTGAGAGATTGATAAAGAACACAAAATTAAGGGATAGCGTCGCAGAAGAAGCGTTGAAGAACGTAACCAAAGAATTTTCTATAAAAAAATGTGTCAGTCAGACAGAAAATGTATACAATAGAATATGGGGAAAAATAAAATGTTAAAGAAATGGCTTCCGACATTTCTGGGACTGAGTGGATTAGCAGTATTGGGGAGGTTGTCGGGTTTTATTCGTGATGCAATAATGGCCGCAGAGTTTGGGGTATCCGATGCAACCGATGCTTATTTAACTTCGTATATAGTAATGGATATCCTGATTGCTGCAAATGCGGCTGTATTAGCGGGGACGCTGTCGTATTTTGGACAAGATAAAGAAAGGGGAATGATTGGCAGGGAAAGTCTTAAAAAATTCTCGGTTAATTTATTTTTAGTAATTGCCATAGTGATCGCAGCCGTTATAGTCATCACTTATTTGTTTTTAGACAATGTGAATCCGTCGACAGATGGATATCTACATGTTTTTAATAATTCAATTGTTATACTTTTCGCAGCAAGTCCTTTCTTAATAGTTTCAGGAGTTTACTCAGCAGTACATCAAATTAATGGGGGAATGGTTTTTCCCGCCAAGTTGAATATTTTTATGAATGTTATTGCAATTATTGCGATATTTGTTTTAAAAGAGTCTGCCGGAATAATTGCAATACCAATTGGACTTTTAATTGGGATAATTCTTTTTCATTTTTACCAGGTATTTCATCCAAATTTAAGGCGCGCATTGGAAAAAGGAAAAAGTAATGTTACAATAGCAGCGACCATATGGGGGGGGATTGTAATAATGATATTTCTTAATTCATTCCTAGCGAATGTAGTCGGTTTTATTGAGAGGTATTTCTCGCTAAGTCTAGATAAAGGAACATTTTCATATTATTCATATGCCGCAAGGTTATTCTTGCTACCACTATCATTTTTGGGATATGCTATTAGTACAAGTTTACTACCATTTCAGGTCAAAGCAAACTCAGAGAAGGACCAAGAGGGCTTTAATGAAGCGTTATCAAAGGGATTAATTGGGGGAGTACTGGCCGCGGGTTTTTGCTTTTTCATATTCTATGCACTAAGTGATGAAATTGTGAGACTGGTATATCAAAGGGGGGAAATTGGCATCGAAGACGGAAAAAAAATCGGCGTATTGCTATTGATATTATCCGGGGGAGTGTTTCCTTATTTGATAACACCAGTAATAGCGAATACATATTACGCGCTGGGTCTGACCAAGTATATGTTGATCAATGGAGTTATTACAATTATTGCACAAACGGGATTGATCATTTTCTTCTCTGAATATTTTTCAGACGGGAGAGTACTTGCGATGGCTTCAGCGACAGTGTCCTGGATAAGTTTTGCTAATCTGGTGTTTTTTCTGAATCGGAAAAAGGTTGTGAAAATCGATAAGAAATTAGTCGAAAAGTTTCTATTGCTTGTTTCAATGGTTGTGGCACTCTCGTTAGTCTTAAAAAGATCAGTGGATGTATTAAAAGGAGGAATTGAATTTTCCGATTGGGGGAATTTTATTTATGTGGGAAGTATGGGATTCCTGATCGTTATTATTTATTCAACTGCAGTATCAATTGTGTTCCGAAAAAAACCGAGAGAATTGATAAAGTTGTTCACAGACAAAAAACGTACGCAAAATGATTAAAATATCATCCCTAGTAATAGCAAAGAATGAAGAAGATAACATTGCGAGATGCATAAGGAGTCAGCTGAATTGTATTGATGAGATATTTGTTTTTTTAGATGATTCATCAAAAGATAAAACAGAAGAAATAGTTAAGGGCTTTCCAAATGTCAGGTGTGAAAAGATCAAATGGGCGGGGTATGCAGAGACAAAAAACAATGCTCTGGAAAAGCTTACAAATAACTGGGTGTTCTGGATTGATGCAGATGAAGAAATAATGCCTGAACTATCAGAAGAAATAAATCAGTTTAAGAAGGGGGTAGCTGAAAGTTCGGGATATAGTGTTGCCAGAAGAGCTTACTTTTTAGGTAAATGGATCAAGCACTGTGGGTGGTATCCCGGGAGAGTGGTTAGATTATTTGACAGAAATGTCGCAAGATTCAACGATAATAAAGTTCATGAAGGTTTGATAGTGGATGGGAAGAAAGGTGAACTTAAAAATGATTTAAATCATTATACTGATCCAACAGTTAATCACTATTTCAGTAAATTAAACAACTATACAACTTTAGCAGCCAGAGAACTATTTGAGAAAGGGAAAAAAGCAGGATTAAGAGATCTATTATTAAGACCATTGTTTATGTTCGTGAAAATGTATATTTTAAAGAGAGGTTTTTTAGACGGTGTTCATGGATTTATACTCTCACTACTATCATCACACTATGTATTTATAAAATATGCCAAACTCTGGGAGTTACGATTAACTAACAAAAAAAGAGAAATATGATATTTGGAATAGTCGGTAATTATAATAAAGAGAACATTTTCGATATAGTATCGTCCTTGGTAGAAAAATTAGAAACAAGAGATTTAGAGTACTATATCTGCAATTCATTGGAGAGAGCGCCCAAGCCATTCAGGAACAAGAATCTAGCAGATATTAAAACAGTTGCAGAAAAATCTGATGTTCTTTTATCGATAGGAGGAGATGGTACAATGCTCTCCACCGCGTTTACAGCGCACCAATATGAAAAACCAGTTGTGGGCATAAACATAGGGAAATTAGGCTTCCTTGCAGAGGTTGATGTTCAGAAGACTGACCTATTTTTAAGTAATGTATTAAGTGGGAAATACACAATAGAAGAGAGAATGGTACTTTCCGCGAAATGCGGGATAGTTGAAGAGAATGAGTTTGTTGCATTCAATGATATAGTGGTGGACAAGGGAAATTGGCCTAAGATGATAGAGATTACCATAAAGGTTGATGATGAATCTGTAGCGACATATTCTGCCGATGGTATAATAATAGCAACACCAACCGGTTCGACGGGTTATTCATTATCGGTTGGCGGACCGATCGTTAGTCCAAAGTCCAATGTAATTACTTTGAGTCCTATTTCTCCTCATACATTAACCGTGAGACCTTTAGTTATTCCCAATACACAGAAAATAAGTGTATTTGTTGAATCAGCAAACACGAAAGTACAAGTTAACTGCGATGGCCAGAGGGTAAGGGAATTCAAATCACCATTAGAGCTCGAAATAATTAAAGATGCCAAACCATTAAAAATACTTCACACATCGCTAGCAAGTTACTTCGAAATATTAAGGACCAAGCTGTTGTGGGGACTGGATGTAAGAAAGAATAATAAGGAAAGAGAGTGATGTATGAAAATAGTATATTTTTTTTGGATTTTACTGGTTTGTACAATACTGCCACAAAAAGAGTATAAAATAATTACAGATGATAATACTCAAAAACCTATGGTTGTAGGGATATGCAAACAAGAAATATTTACGGATTCATCTTTCAGCGGATGGTATAATACAGAATTTAAAAATTATGAACCAAAGCGAGAAATTTTGAATAAGATCATAAGAGATTATGATGATATTTCAATAAAAATTGTTCTGGGGACCTGGTGCAGCGACAGCAGAAGAGAAGTCCCAAGATTTTTCAGGATATTGAAAGAATCCGGATTTCCTACTGATGATGTAAAGTTGATATTTGTGGACAGGACAAAGAATGCCTTTTTTATCGATATTGAAGATTTGGAAATAAAATTAGTACCCACCTTTATCGTATACAGAGACGACCAAGAAATCGGAAGAGTAATAGAAACTCCTTTATTATCCCTTGAGGAGGATTTATTAAATATTCTAAACGGACGAGCAGAAGATTAAGCTGTAAACTATACTAGATACCAATCTCCTCAAGATCAGGGACAGAAATACGCAGGGGAGTAGAAACACGTCTTGTAGCTGCTTTTCCGTTTCCTTTAGTTGATTTTGATAAGTGTTTCCTTTTAGCGGAATCGAATTTCATTATCTCTGTCGACAGTTCTTTTTCTTCTTCTACATTTTTATAGAGGTAGACATTTTTCTTGTAATTCCGGAGGACAATTTTTTCCTCGTCGAACTCCATGACATAATTAGGAAGGATGGGGATTTTGCCACCGCCACCAGGAGCATCAATTACAAAGTGAGGAACAGCTAGACCGCTAGTCCATCCTCTAAGATGTTCAATTACTTCAATTCCTTTCTGGATTGAGGTTCTAAAGTGATTGGCTCCTTTAGTCTCATCAGCCATATAAATGTAATATGGACGAACTCTTATCTTAAGGAGTTTCTGCATTAGTTCCTTAACAACGGCGGGGTCGTCGTTAATATTTTTCATCAGAACCATCTGATTACCAACAGGGACGCCGTTATTTGCAAGCATTTCGCAAGCTTTGGTGCTCTCAGGGGTTATCTCCCAGGGATGATTAAAGTGAGTGTTAACGTAAACAGGATGATATTTTTTAAGCATATCGCAAAGTTTAGGAGTGATTCTTTGCGGAAGAACGCAGGGCATTTTTGTACCAAGTCTGATTATTTCGATGTGAGGAATAGATCTTAATCGTTTAAGGATCTTTTCCAGCATAACATCAGTGAGCATTAAGGGGTCGCCACCGGAAAGGATTACATCGCGGATTTCAGTGTGAGCCTCCAAATATTTGAAAGCAGACTCAAGACCACGCATAGAAATTTTTTCTGAATTTCCCACTTTACGTTTCCGAGTGCAGAACCTGCAGTAAAGGCCGCATTGGCTTGTAACTAGAAATAGAGCGCGATCAGGATATCTGTGAGTAATATTAGGAACCGGACTCATTGCATCTTCGTACAGGGGATCTTCATCTGCATCGAGATCTTGTAACTCTTTAATATCAGGGACGCACTGCATCCAAATAGGATCGCCCGGATACTTAATAAGACTAAGATAATAGGGGTTAATCCTAACCTGAAAAAACTCGATCAGTTTTTCCGCAACGCTTCTGTCTATTGAGAATTTATCAACTAACTGGTCAACGGTATGAATACTGTCGCGAACCATTTGTTGCCAAAGTTCCATTATATCACCTTAAGATTTTGTCAATAAATATTTTCCAAAAACAACCAGAGCTTCACCAAGAGAATAGAAGTCATCAATTCTTGCGATCTCATTAAAATCATTTCTGATATAGAACAAACGAGTAGCCTCATAAGTTTCTTTAGAGGAAGTTTCGGCAAGAATCCAACGTCCGTTTCTATCGCGAACAAATTTTTCGCAATGGTCAAGCAATTTTGTACCTATTCCTTTACCAGCGGATTGGGGATGAACAACAATCCAATACAAATCATAGACGGCATCGGTTATAGGACGTTTTCCGGTGCAATGATAGCCGAGGATTTTGTTATCTTCTTCAAAAACGAAAATATGATAGTCGTCCTGATCAGGTTTAGTCAATACAATATCAATTAGTTCGAGAGCTACATCAACATCCTCTTTTTTGAATGTTTTGATTGCCGTCAGCAGAGAGACCAAATGAGCTCTGTCAGATTCTTTTATTTGTCGTATCATATAAATGTCGTTCAAGAGAAAGAGTTATAATTTTTTTTAGCATCATACCATAATCCATACCTAAAGCACAGGCTGCCCTATTAAAACCGGAATCAGAGGTTATATCCGGATTAGGATTAACTTCAATTACAAAAGGAATTCCATCATGAGATAGTCTGATGTCCACACGAGCGTAATCCCTGCAATTAAGAGAATGAAAAGCCTTGATTGCAGTATCCTGTAAGAGGGATGTAGTATTGAGATCTATAATAGCCGGGCAGCAGGGAATAGTGCTTTTATAATAAACCGTATCCGCTATCCATTTGCCTTCATATGTGACAATTTTTGGAAGATTGCCAGGCAATGAAGTAAAACAGATTTCAGAAACAGGAAGAGGAGAATTACCAAGAATTGCGATATTAAATTCCCGTCCATCAATAAACTCTTCAATTATAATATCCTGTTTATATGTTGAAGTTAAAAAGTCAAGTTGCTGAAGAAGATCGGGTTTGTTAAAGGAGACAGAGTTTTCGGAAATGCCGATACTGGCATCTTCCTTCGCCAGTTTAGAGATAACCGGAAAGGACAAGTTAAAATTATTAAGAGGATTTGATTTTTTATATTTATAAACGTAGTAGCCAGGAGTTTTAATTCCATCGGCAATTAAAAATTCTTTAGCTCTAGCTTTGTCCAAGCAGTTATTAAGAGCAAGAGGTCCATTCCCAGTATAGGGGATGTTTAATAATTCATACAAACCGGTGATGTAAGATTCAAATGAAGAAATTCCTTCGACAGATTCAACAAAGTTGACAATAACATCAGGTTGAATTTTTCTTAATTTTTCCATAAGAGTAAAGATATCCTTATCCACAGCCAATAATTCAATGCAAGAATAATATGGCTCAAGTGATTCTTTAATGAGTTCAAGTTCATTAAAGAAACTGCTTTCGGAGAGATCTTTGGGTTGGTTACCGGTCTCTTTTCCACTATACAGAGAATAGAGAGAGACAGGTGCGTTATAAGCGATTAATATTTTAAGATCTTCTTTCATCAGATTGAATATCTTTTCCTTGCAATATTAAGGACTTCATTTATCATAGTGTTAAAATCCAGTCCTGCGGTTCGAGCAGCTTTTGGAAAACAGGAGTTGTCGCGAGGGTCGGGAAGAATTCCGGGAAGAGGATTGATTTCTATGATATTTGGAATATTATTTTTATCCATCCGCATGTCTATTCTACTCCAGTCTCTGCAACGAAGAGTGTGATAAGTTCGAAGAGCGATATCTACAATTTGCTTTTCCAAATCAGCGGGAATATCAGCGGGACAAGAAAAAATATCGAGTTGGTTTTCGCGAGTGTCAAGAATCCACTTAGCTTCGAAAGAATAAATTGGAGCGACATCACCCGGCAGTTTTGAAAAGTCGATTTCAATAACCGGGAGAGCATGGGCATCCTGTCCATTTCCCAATATCGCGACAGTAAATTCACGACCATTAAGAAATTCTTCAACAAGGACGGGTTGATTATAAGCAGTAAGAATTTTTTCCACTCCAATTTTTAATGAGTTAAAATCATTGACAATAGAAGTAGAAAAAATTCCTTTGCCAGAACCTTCGGCAATTGGTTTAATAATTACAGGGAAATCAAGTGAGAATGATTTCAGATCTTCAAGTGAGTTGAATAACTGAAAGCGAGCGTTCGGGATATTGTGATAGGACAAAATTTCTTTTGTACGGGATTTATCGAGAGTTAAAGCGAGGGTTAAAGGATCCGAGCCTGTATAAGGGATATTAAGGAGTTCGAGGATTGCAGGTATCTGAGCTTCCCGACTAATTCCAAACAAGCCTTCAGTGATGTTAAACACAATATCGGGAGAAGTATTTTTTATTTTTTCAAAACAGTTACAATCAGCTTCAATGGGGGTTACATTATGATTAAGACTTAAAGCGTATTGTACAGCATTAATTGTCTCCATACTATCCCATTCTGCGAAGGTATCAGCAGTAATTTCAATATTACCTTTACGAAACAGAGATAACTCTTGGAAGGAACTTGGATTTTCCGGTTTCGCATTATAAAGTAATGCGACGTTTAGCGGATGTGTATATACAGAAGGAATAATTTCCTCAAACAGAAAAAAATTTTTTATGCAAATATAATCTTTAAAAAAATTTTGTCAATGAGTTTTATCAAATAAATAAAAATTTTTTCTTATGAGATTATTGAATTGATGAAAGAAAAAAATTATTCAACCAATTTTTGCATACTTAAGATTTTCCGAATAGTGTGAAAGGAGATTTGATTTAACAATTTTATTAGGGGGTTTTAAGAATTGCGGATCTGTATCAATCAGTTCAAAGGCATCTTTCTTAGCTTCGAAGAGGATATCAGAATCTGTTGTAATGTCTGCGAACTTAAGATCAGGGAATCCGCTTTGCTTAACGCCGAAAATATCACCGGGACCGCGGAGTTTAAAATCAATTTCTGCAATTTTGAATCCATCGAGGTGTTTGACCATTGATTGAAGTCGAATTCCTGCTCTATAACGTTCGAGTTGAAGTGGGGAGAGATATTCGATGTCTGTGTTTATACGATTAGAAGCTGCGATCAGTTCATCTTTGGTAACCAGTATGCAATATGCTTGCATATTTCCACGTCCGACGCGACCACGCAGTTGATGAAGCTGAGTCAGTCCAAAACGATGGGCATCATTTATTAAAACAATATTAGCGTTGGGGACATCAATTCCAACTTCGATGACTGTAGTTGAAATCAAGACGTCGAATTCTCCAGCCGCAAAGCTGAGCATGACATCTTCTTTTTCTTTCCATTTCATTTTTCCGTGTATCAATCCGACACGAATGTTTGCTAAAAATGTTTGAGTTAAATCATTATAGTAGGTAAGCGCGGCTTTCAATTCCAGTTTTTCGGAATCTTCCACGAGCGGGTAGACGATAAAAGATTGAGTGCCTTGTTTTGCATGGGAGACGATGAAGTTATAAATATCGGGGAGTCTACTTTCACCACGCAGGAAAGTTTTAATGGGTAATCTGTTTGAGGGCATTCCAGTAATAGTAGAGACATCAAGGTCGCCATAGAGAGTCATTGACAGAGTGCGCGGGATAGGTGTAGCAGACATAACGAGAATATCGGGTGATAATCCTTTAGCGAGGAGTTTAGCACGTTGAACCACACCGAAACGATGCTGCTCATCGATTATGACGAGACCTAAATTATTAAAGTCAACATTCTCTTCGAAAAGTGCGTGAGTCCCCACTACAATATCAGCTTCTCCGGATTTTATTAAATCTAAATTTGATTGCCGGACTTTGGAAGGCTGGCTTCCAATAACGACTGCAATTTTAATTTTTCTTTGTGGGTATTGATTTGAAAATCTTTCGAAGATTCCCCGGAAGTTTTTATAATGCTGATCGGAGAGAATTTCGGTGGGGACCATTATGACTGACTGGTATCCATTATCTGCAGCAATGAGCATTGCTATGAGTGCAACGATAGTTTTGCCACTTCCGACATCTCCCTGAAGAAGTCTGTTCATGATCTGGGGGCTAAGCATATCTTTTTTGATTTCACCCAGGACTTTGAGTTGAGAAGGAGTAAGAGTAAAGGGGAGATGTTTAATGAAGCTGGAGAGCAAGCCGGTTTTGATTTCAAAGCGAATCCCGTTTTGTTTTGTCTTGATTGATTTTTTTCTGAGTGCGACTAAGACTTCGAGATAAAAAAGCTCTTCATATTTCAAACGTTTTCTGGCATTATCAAGAGTAACTGAATCAGATGGATAGTGGAGATTAGCCACTGCAGAAGGAAGATCCAATAATTTGTGTTTTGTTATGACATCCGGAGGGAGAGTTTCGGTAATCAGAGATAAGTGAGAGTCAATCGCGGCAGAAACTATTTTCCGAAAACTGAGATCACCAATGTTGGCTGATTTTAAGTCTTTGGGGATTCTATAGAGCGGAATGATTTTCCCGGTATTGTAAAATGTCTGTGTTTCCTCATCGGTGATTTTGTCGAAGTCGGGATGAATAAATTGAAGATTGCCATAGCGGGAGATGGTTGGTTTTGCAGAAATCAAGAAAATGTCTGATTCGTTGAATCGGTCTTTAAAAAATTTAACGCCCTGAAACCAGATGCAATCGAAAAATCCATCAGAGTCTTTCATGCTTACAGTAAGAGTTTGTTTTCTTCCGAAGTTGCGGAGTTCTTTTTTTATTACTTTTCCGAGAATAGTAATTTCGCCTTCATAACCATTCTCAACATACATAAAAGCTTTTGAGGAAGTAAGGAGTGTGGATCTATCAATATATCTTGTGGGGAAATAGAAGAGCAAATCTCTTGCTGTTTTAATTCCAACTTTGGCAAAGGACTCAGAGCGTTTGGGTCCGACGGATTTTATAAATTGGATTGAGTCCTCAAGTGATTTCATTAGCAGAGTTTAATTTTCAAATATAATAATTCAGTTAAGTTATATATGAAAAATAGTAAAAGTAAATTACTTTTCATATTCTGATAGTAATTCTTTATATGGATCGGAATATTTATCGTAAAAAATATTAATAATGTGTGTATATTGGAACAGAGGGGAGATTTGATCGAATTAAGTACGTATTCAGTACGTATTCAGTACGTATTCACTACGTATTCACTACGTATTCAGTACGTATTCATATCGAAGGAAGAGGGGTGGAAGAGGGGGTCAAAGAAGGAAATTCTGGGTGTTTTTGATAGATTGATAAAGTTTTGGAGGTTTTTCGCCCGGATTGTTCGGGGATTTACAGGAATAATGTTAATTGTAATTACGAGGGTTCGGGGATACAGGAAGGAAAAAAAGTTGATATTGATTATATTTGTGGATTAAATTTAAAGATTATGGTGAAAAATGAAGATAGAGAAGAGTGAGAGAATATTCAGTGAAGCGAAAGAATATATTCCGGGAGGTGTGAATTCCCCTGTACGTGCGTTTAAATCCGTTGGCGGGAATCCGATTTTTATGAAACGAGGGGAGGGGGCTTATCTTGTTGACGTGGATGACAATAAATATATTGATTATATAGGGAGTTGGGGACCGCATATTTTTGGGCATAATCCGGATTTTATTAAAGAGGCATTGCATACGGCTATTGAGGAAGGGGTAAGTTTTGGGACACCATCGGAAATAGAAGTTAAAATGGCTAAGTTAATTACCAGTATGGTGCCCTCAGTGGAGATGGTCAGGATGGTAAACAGCGGTACTGAAGCCACAATGTCGGCGGTAAGATTAGCCCGCGGGTATACTAAAAAGGATAAGTTTATTAAATTTGAAGGATGTTATCACGGGCACGCAGACTATTTTTTGATTAAAGCGGGATCGGGCGCATTAACTTTTGGAGTGCCTACAAGTCCAGGAGTTACTCCAGGAAATGCCAAGGATACACTGATTGCGGATTATAATAGTATAGAGTCGGTAAAAAAAGTTATCTCGGAGAATAAAAATCAGATTGCCGCGGTGATAATTGAACCTGCTGCGGGGAATATGGGAGTTGTAACCGCTGATATTGAATTTCTGAGGGGTTTGAGGGAGATTTGTAATGAGGAGGGAATAATATTAATATTTGATGAAGTAATGACCGGTTTCAGGGTGGCGCAGGGGGGAGTTCAGGAGGTTACCGGTATCAGAGCGGATTTAACTACATTCGGAAAAATAATCGGCGGGGGATTGCCAGTGGGTGCATACGGAGGAAGAAGAGAAATAATGGAGTATATTTCTCCTTCGGGACCAATTTATCAAGCAGGAACTTTAAGTGGAAATCCATTAGCGATGTCGGCGGGTTTTGCCGCGTTATCGAAAATTAAAGACGATACGGGATTATATAAAAAGCTTGAGGAAATTTCTAAAAATCTGGAACTCGGGATAAGGGATAATTTAAAGAAATTAGGTTTGAATTATTGCATAAACAGAATTGGTTCAATGTTATGTCTTTTCTTCACGGAAGAGAAGGTGATAGATTTCAAGAGTGCATTAACATCGGACACGGAAAAATTTGGAAGGTATTTTCATCATATGCTGGAGAGTGGGATTTATTTACCTCCTGCGCAGTTTGAGGCATATTTTATATCGAGTGAACATTCGGAAGAGGATATATCTAAAACAATCGAAGCAAACTATAACGCATTAAAGGCGGTACATTAGATCAGAGGTCTTACAGGAGAGATTTGAGTTTAGTAAAAGCCTGTGAACGATGACTGATTGAGTTTTTCTTTTCCGGAGGGAGTTCTGCCATTGTGTTGTTGTATCCATCCGGAATAAATATGGGGTCATAACCGAAGCCATTGGTTCCTTTTGACTCGAATGTAATTTGTCCATTAATGTGACCATAAGCGGATAAAAACTTTTTGCCATCGTAATAAACAGCAGAGCAGACAAAGCGAGCTTTGTGAGGGGCGGGATATTTACTTAATTCGGAGAGCAATTTTTCATTATTTTTTTCATCGGTAGCATTCTCACCGGAATAGCGTGCGGAGATGACACCGGGCATTCCGAGTAATTGTTCAGTCTCAAGTCCTGAATCATCGGCAATTACGGGTACGCGAAAATGTTCGTAAAACTGAACAGCTTTTTTCCGAGCATTTGCTTCAAATGTATCACCATCTTCAATCACTTCGGGGATATCTTCTAAACCGATTAAAGATAAAACCTCTATGGATGAAGAGTTCAAAATTTCCTTAACTTCTCTAAGTTTACCGCGATTCTGAGTAGCAAATAATAGTTTCATAATTATCCAACAGCTCTTTTAAGTAATTTATCAAGTTCTTCCTTACCCTGTGCCTGAAGTTCAGACTGTGAGTACAACACTGAATTCCCATTCCTAACTTTCCATTCACCATTTACCATAACTGAATCAACAATAGTTTTATCGCCAGAATAAACGATAGTGGAATAAAGGCTTATGTCGTTTCTATTCAGAGGCAGAGTTGGTTTATTCAAATCAAGAAGGAGCAAATCGGCTTTTTTACCAACTTCAATACTACCGACCTGATCATCAATATGAAGCGCTTTAGCGCCATCTATAGTTGCCAATCGAAAGACGGTAATTGCATCCATGATTTCGGGACCATGAAAAGGTTTTTGAATTAATGAAGCCAGACGCATTTCAGTAAAAATATTCAATTGGTTATTACAAGGGGCGCCATCCGCGCCGAGTGAGACGGAAATATTTTCTTTTAAGTACCGGGGTATATTTGCATAACCGCTTGCCAATTTGAGGTTGCTTGAGGGACAGTGTGATACGCGAGAATTATTTTTTTTCATAAGCCGGATCTCATTTTCGTTCAGGTGAATGCAATGAGCCAGGACAGTGTGATCATCGAGCACATTGATATGATCAAAATACTCAATGTTATCTTTGTTATGCATCTCTCTAACGACGCGTATTTCGTCCTTGTTTTCAGAAGAGTGAGTATGGAAAAGACTTTTCGGGAAGTCCTGCATCATAGATTTAGTTTCCTTCAGGAGTTTTTCACTGCAAGAGAGGACGAATCTGGGAGCAAAGCCATAGTGAATCATACCATTGTTATAACCATGGAACTCTTTAGCCAACTCATAAGTAGTTGAAAGTTCGTTTTGAGTATCAGCTTTAAAGGATGGGAATAAGGTATTAATATCAATCATACATTTTCCTGCAAATGCACGAATACCGGAATTTGCAAGTTCTTCGAAAATAACCTCCTGATGATTCAGGGTGCCCATGTCCAGCAGGGTAGTTGTTCCACCCAATAACAATTCATTAATACCAAGGCGAGCGGAAGTTCGAAGGGAATTTTTATCATGAGCGTTTTCATAAGGAAATATGTAAAGCTGCAACCAGTCCAGCAATTGTACATCATCGGCGAGTCCTCTAAAAAGAGTTTGGCAGAGATGAATGTGAGTTTGCACGAAACCGGGGATAAGAGTTTTATCAGATGCGTCAATAAATTCAGTATTAGGAGCAGTAGTTAAGGATATGTTAAAGGGGAGAATATCAGTTATTTTATTTTCCTGAATTCGAACGCAATGATCTTTGTAGATAGTATTAACAGAGTCAGCCGTGACGATTTCTTTTGCGCGTATGATGAGATTTTTCATTTAATAAAAAAATGGTAAAGAGGTTTTATTTTAAAAACAGGGAGATATCACCCGAACCTTCCCGGAGGATGACAGGTTCATCATTGCTTAAATCGACAACACTTGAGGGAGTACCTTTAAGGTGTCCAACAGAGAGCATCAAATCCACCTGAGTATTAAAAACGGATTTAATTTCTTCCGGATCAGTGAGGACATCACCCATGCGGTTTGTAACGCTAGTACTAATAATTGGATTTCCGATTTCCTTAACGAGGTTAAGGGTTATCTGATGATTTGGTACTCGAATGCCAACAGTATTACGCTTTGTCCAGAGTTTTTTAGGAACTTCTTTAGCGGCAGGGAGGACGAAGGTATAGGCACCCGGGAGGAGGTGTTTCATTGTCCTGTAGGCATAGTCGGAGACACGTGCGTATTTGGAAATGTCCTTTAAATCGCTGCAAACGAAGCTAAGCAACTTAGAGTAAGCATCGTGTTTTATTGACATTAGTCTTTCGAGTGCATCCTTATTAAAGATATCACAACCAAGACCATAAACAGTATCGGTGGGATAAATAATTATTCCACCCTCTTTAATTACTTCAACAGCTTTATTGATGAAGCGTTGCTGAGGAGTTACCGGATGTAGTTCATAAAATTCCATTTTCGTTCCTTTCTAAGAAATGGGGAGCAAGAAACCCGTGTTAAATTTCATTCAGTTATTAATGTAGTTATCTGAAAATCGTATAAGGTAACGGAGTTCTAAAAATACAAATTTTTGAATCCGTAAGTTAAAATGATAATAATAAAAGTCAAGTAAAATTTCAATACGGATCAATTTTTTATTTGAAGTTTTGAGTAAACAAATTCAGGGGAGAGTTCTTTTATGCATTTATATTTAATATCCGACCTTCCGCATTGCAGAGGAGCGGGGGAATAAATAAAGCAAGGGGAACAAGTCAGATCAAGCGAAATAACTTCATACGCAGTTTTCCAAGGATGGATGTAGTTTTTGTTCGTGGGACCAATAATCGCATAAGTTTTGACTGACTGGGAAGCAGCAACATGCATCAGGCTTGAATCATTAGTAACGAAGAGAGAGCATTTTTTTATAATTGCGGCAGTTTGAGCCAAGTTATTAGTATTAACGGAGATAATATCCTTTTTATCTGTGAGGTTGACAATCTGATTTTTAAGTTCAGTTTCCTCCGGTCCTCCGAAGACCAGAACTTTAGCCCGATTTTTTTCGATTAGCAATTTAGCCAAAGCGGCGAATTTGTCAGGTTCCCATCGACGCATGATATGGTTTTTTAGCGTTGAACAACCGGGATGAAAACCAACTATAAGTTCATTATCACTAATTTGGTGTTCCAGGAAGAAACGATTAGAATAATCGATGTCCTGATCCAACAGATTGAAGACCAGAGGGAACTCTGTATCAGAAGTAATGTTAAACATTTTGCTTATCAGGGCAACATTTTCCTGAACGTTATGCAGGGAGTCATTTTCCAAAATCCGCAAGTTATTAAGAAAGCCTAATCCGGACAGATCGCTTCTAAGATATTTTACACCTCCTCGAGATCCGGCACCGATTAAAAACTGAATCAGGTTATATTCTTTTCTGTTTGAGGGGTAAACATTTATTGAATGAGTGTATTTTTTCCGAAGACTAAGGACAAATTTCAGGGAGGAAAGTTTGGATGCATTTAAGAAATCAAAATAGTAGATTTGGTTAAAAAAGCCAGTACGATTATAAATATCCTGAACACCCTTGTACATAACGAGGGCATCAATTTCGAGCGTGCTATTTTGTTTTTTCAGTAAAGTAAGGGGGGGGGTAAACATAAGAGCATCGCCAATTCCTGAAAGTGCAATAACCAATAGTTTCATAGCTGATCGGGTAATTATAATAAAGAAAAAGCTGTCCGAAAGTTAAGAGTATAGAAATTCCGGACAGCTTAAAGATTATGTGTTTATTATTTTATAGTACCGGTATCTGAATTTTGAGGAACGTTTGTACTATTCTTCATAGCGTTCAATTTATCTATCTGATCCTGCAAAGAAGGATCATTTGGGTAAATCAGCTGCAATTTCTTTAATAGTTTGATGGAATTATCATAGTCATTCTGTTTCTGATATATTTCCATCAAGATTCTGTAGGGATTATAATAAGAAGATGCATCAGATGGATTATCCTCAATTGCTTTAAGAGCTTCTTTCTCGACTTCTTTAGCGATTTCAGTATATTGTTTAATACCTCCCGCACTATAATAAATATTTCCTATATCAAACATGTAACGATAATCAACAGGCATAATAGAACGTGGCATCTTCTTTTCCATAAGGTCTAATACTTCAACTGCCTTATCCTTTTGATTTCCATTGCCGATATAGTAGAGTGCGAGGCGGATAAAGGAGTTGCGATAGTTTTGAGTAAGTCTTTCATGATTTTCATCAAAGAAGATTGATTTATCATTAAGGCCTCTAAATTTAAACCCCGGTCTATAATCCATTGAAAAATCATCAGGTTCATCAAAAAGCTGTTTACGCAAAACAGGCTCGTTGACAAATTCACTACCTGTTCTTTTTTCGGGAACAAGTTTAAGAGCCATACCTTCCATTTTAAGGTAATCGCTTAATCCGATTTTACTATCTTCGGAACAAGTTACAGCGAAATAAACGGGTCTTTCCCACTTATTAGCTTCAATAATCTCTTTAACCATAATATCCTGGACGCGGATTATTTTATAATTACCATAAGTGGTAGTATTATTCATAAACCAAGAGATTTTCCCAGCATTTAGTGAAGCTGAGTCTGAAACACCGTATTCTTTGTAAGCATCAGGAGGAACCGGAACATTTATCATTTGTGGTTCCCATTGAGAAGGACCAAGTCTCTCGAGTTCGACATCAGAAAATCTTATAGCGACTTTCTTAGCCCCATATGGCTCGAGATTTTTAAGTTGTTTAATATACCAGGGAGTGTTCAGCAAACTAAGGTTAGCAATTCGAACATCTCTTCTAACACCTTCAACATCCTGGAGGTACCAGAGAGGGAAAGTATCGTTATCTCCGTTGGTGAAAAGTATTGAATTAGGAGCACAGCTTTGAAGCAGATTATAAGAGTAATCCCAAGGCACCCAATTTTGTGAGCGATCATGAGTATGGTAATTTGCCTGAAGCATTCTTACCGGAACAAATACAATTCCGAGGAGAAGAATTACCGGGACAGCGATACGAGTGATACCACCTTCTCCGAACTTATCCATAACAATATCAACAAAGCCTCGAACACCGATAGCAATCCATATGGAATAAACAAAGAAGGCCCCTGCATAGAAGTAGTCGCGTTCCCTAGGTTGAGGTTGCTGCTGGTTTTGATAGAAAGCAGTAAGGTAACCCATAAAGACGAACAGAACCATAAAGATGCTTGCCATTTTCCAATCTTTTCTGAAGTGGAAATAAATTCCAAGCAGACCCAGTAAGAAAGGTATTCCGTATAAAGAGTCTTTAGCCTCCCCAGCAAATCGGACATTAAATATCTTACCTAATGCATTCCCGAGAGCATTGAATGGATAAATATTAGCACCGGCATCCTGAATCCAAGATTCCCTTCCTGCATAATTCCATAATAAATAGCGAGTCATCATATGATTCATCTGATATTTCCACCAGAATTCAAGGTCGGTGGAATAATTATCATAAACTACCCTTTGATGAGACTCACTTGCGAATCTTCGTTTGAAAGTTGGGAAATCGCCATATTGTTCACGATTCAAGTAGGAGACAAGTTCAGTAAAGTCATCCGGTTGATTTTCATTCATAGGAAGGTCATGGTTAGCGCGGATAATTACCTGAGTATAAGTAGTGAAGCCAAGTAAAATGAATATTGCGGAGAGAAAAATCAGGTTCAAGGTTGGTTTATTCTTTTTAACCGAGTAATAAACTGCATAACCAAGTATTCCAAAAATTACAATAAGAGTAACCAATTCGACAGTAAGACTATTACCGGCAATACTTTCCATTAATCCAGGAACGAGTTTAACAACTCCGGGGTAAGTAGCGAATAATGCAACGCCTCCGACAATCATAGCCAGGTAGATAGAGTTACGGGATAAGAGAGTTTTCCACATGGTGCCAATCACGATGGCGCTAAGTCCAGCAATAATTAATTTAAATCTACTGTCGAAAGATTGATATTCTTCAGGACTGGGAGGATTGGAGGATTTCTGACCACCCCAGAGAACGAAAGCTATAAGTAAAATAACTGCAGCGTGGATAAGAAGTATATAGCCTGTTTTTTTGAGAGTTTTCTCATCATCTACATATTTTTTAAACAATATAATCATTACTACCGAAATAATTGCCAGAACACTCATCAGATGTACACCTGTGGAGAGTCCAATCAGATAAGCAATCAGCAGTATATATTTTTCATTGTCCTTACTATCAGCTCTTTCCTGCCATCTCATCATGAGATAAGTAATGGCGGCGAAGAGAAAAGTACTAGCTGCATAAACCTCAGCTTCAACAGCGCTAAACCAAAATGTATCGCTAAAAGAAAGGGACAAAGCGCCAATAGCAGCAGAAATGTATGTAGCCAAGGCATCCAACAGATTTTTTGGTGTTTTACCTCGATAGTTTTCAATTAGCTTGACTGCGATTAAATAGAGGAAGAAAACAGACAAAGCACTCGAAAGAACGGAGATATAATTGAACCGAAGAGCAATATTTTCAGTAAAAGGAATCATTGAAAAGAGTCTTCCTATCAAAAGAAAGAAGGGTGCTCCCGGAGGGTGTGGAACCTGGAGATAATATCCGGCGGCAATGAACTCACCGCAATCCCAGAAAGAAACAGAAGGTTGAACGGTGAGGTGTAATACCCCGAAAGAAATCAAGAAAACTAATAATCCGATAATTTTGTAGATGGTTCTGAAGTTCATCTTATCCTCGATTGTGATAAATTGCTATAACTACTCTATTTTAAGAGTAACAGTTTAATATCCATTTTATTTTTTAAAGATATGATCAAAATTCTTTTTTTCTTTATTTAACGTGTATTTATCGTACATTGCTTTGAGTTTTGACATAGAGAGAGTATCAAAATCCTCTTCATCCTTATCTCGTTTAACGAACATTTTGAAATCGTATTGCTCAGCGGGAGTAAATTTCCACTCAAACTTTTTCAATTCCGTCAGATATTTTTTTTGCTCTCTAAAACCCATTTGCGTAAATTAAACTTTGAAAATTTTGAATCTTACAAAAATACGAAAAATATCTCGTAATTCGGTAAAATTATTATTGATTTAGACTCTATAAACATGGAAAATGCACAAAAATGAACGATTTTGGATTATGTAAAAAAGGATGCCCTATAGTTTCGGTAATACTCCCGACGTATAACAGATCCACTTTAATTATGCGTGGGGTCGAGTCTGTTTTGAATCAAACTATATCGGATTTTGAATTAATAATAGTGGATGATGGGAGTTCTGATAATACATTTGAGCTTTTAAATAATCTAATCTTGAGTGATGAGAGGGTGAAGTACATTAAACACAAGAATAAAAAGTTACCTTTATCATTAAATACAGGATTGAAACTAGCAACCGGAGATTATATAACTTTTTTAGGGAGTGATGATGAGTATCTCTCAAAACATATGGAAATAAGACTGGAATATATGAAAGCCAATCCTGAGGTTGATCTTATATACGGGGGTGTAAAAATTATCGGGAATGAATATGTAAAAGATGTAAACAATCCTAAGGAGTTAATACATTTAAGCGAATGTGTAATAGGGGGAAGCTTTTTTGGGAAAAGAGAAGTATTTCAAAGTGTGGAAGGATTCAGAGATATTTCTTACGGCGAGGATTATGATTTGGCAGAAAGAGCAAGAATTCGATATAACGTAAAAAAAGTAGATTTTGAGGAAACTTACATTTATTACCGGGATACACCGGACAGCATATGCAACAATATTCAGTTATGATACAAGAAAAGAAATATTACATAATACACAAACCATGCAATGTACTTTCTCAGTTTACAGATAAATTCGGCAGAAAGACAATAAGTGATTTATTTGATTTTCCAAAGGAGGTTTATCCTATAGGGAGACTCGATTATGACAGCGAGGGATTGTTACTGTTAAGTGATGATAAAAAAATGGTTGATTTAATTTTGAATCCTAAATTCAAGCATGAAAAAGAATATCTTGTTCAGGTTGAAGGAAGGATTACTGAAAAAGCAGCGAGAGATATTTCAGAGGGGGTTTTAATTGAGGGGAAGAAAACTTTACCGGCAAAAGTTAAGATTCAGGAAAGTGGATTCAGTTATCCAGAAAGAAATCCTCCAATCCGGGAAAGGAAATCGATACCAACAAGCTGGATAAAAGTGATTATAACGGAAGGGAGAAACCGACAAGTAAGAAAAATGACGGCAGCAGTGGGTTTCCCCACATTACGATTAATCCGAATCAGGATTGCAAATATTGAGATAAAGGAACTAAAGCCAGGCGAGGTAAGGGAACTATCCTGCGCTGAAATATCTGTATTAAAAGAACTTTTGAACTTTAAAGAGTAAAATCCGATATTTACTAATAAGTTTAATAATTTTATGAGGTAAGAATGTATAGAGAGTCGAGAAAATCGTTTTTATATATCGGTCTCTGTGTTATTATAATTGGATTGACACAATATGGATGCAGCCAATTTGGTCAAGAGGGGGAAGTAATAACCGAGGATTGTCCCGATAATGTAAACAGTGAATTATTAATTACCGGTACAGAAAAGTTCGAGTCAAAAACCAGTCAGGGACTATCACTTCAAATAACCCGAATTGAGAAAAGTGAGCTAGGTGACGATTCGCTAAAAATAAAAGTATTTGGACATGTTGTTGATAACAACGGGAAATTACTAACGGGACTTAATGAACAAGCTTATAAAAAGTACTGGTGCAAAGTGACAGACAGTTCCGTAGCCAAATCAGATAACGTTAAGCGTTTCAGAGTAAATGAATTTCTTGACAGAGACCGCACACCGATGGGAATAGTGCTTGTGCTAGATCACAGTGGTTCAATGGGACAGTACAGGGCTAGAAAAATGCAGGAAGCGGTAACGAGATTTATCAAAAAGTATAAAGCCCCGGATGACAGAGTTGCCATAGTGAAATTTGATAATAATATCAAATCACTGAGTATTCCCGATCCAAGAAACAGCAATGAATGGAACAAGTTTGCCGAGGATTTTGAAGTCGGATTAGTTGATTTCGGAGGAATGACGGCACTAAAGGACGGGATCGGAAAAGGATTGGAACTTCTTGCGAATCCAGAGTTTTCCAATTTAAAAAGGAAACACATTTTAGCAATAACTGATGGATTTGAAAATTCCTCTGTAAGTTATGAAACGAAAAATCTGGTTGAGACGGCAAATAAAAACAATGTCAATATAAGTACTATAGCATTTGGTGATTATGTGGATAAGATTTTACTTGCAGACAGTATAGCAGCAAGTACATACGGAAGTTATCATTACATTTGCAGCACTAATGACTTTGATTTTCTTTTTGAAGATATATACCTGAGACTTACGAATTATTATTCGATTGAGTATGCAACCCCAATTTACTATGGTTTACATGCGGTAAATATAGATCTTTGTCTGACAGATCAAACTCTTCAGGCAACTAATTACTATTACGTTGAACCACCCAAGATTGATGATAAAATAAGAATCCGAAACATTTATTTCGATTTTGATAAGGCAACAATAAAAATGGATTCATCAAAGGATGCAATAAACAGGATATATTATTTAATGAAAACCTATCCTGAGCTGGATATTGAGATTCAAGGACATACGGATTCTTCAGGGACCGATAAATATAATGATGATTTGTCGTTAAGAAGAGCAAATGCAGTCCGGACGGCCTTAGTTAAACTCGGAATTAAAGAAGAAAGGATGAAGACGGAGGGTAAAGGGAGAAGATATCCCGTTGTTGCCGAGTACAAACTTGAGGAAAACCGTGCTATGAACAGGAGGGTTGAGTTTATAATTAAAGATTCTATACCTGAGTTAAAGAAACGTTCCATACCGGCATTTTTGACTCCAACACAGTCTTCAAGATAGCAGTTTTTTATGGAAGGCGGGGATCCCAAACCCCGCCTTTTAAGTACAATCCTATTAGCAGCATTCCTCTCAAATTCTTATATTTATTGCGTAAATTTTGTTTTTTTTGAAGTTAAAGGACGTATGACCAAATCTCTCTTTAGAAAATATCCAATCTTAGATTATATACTAATTACAATTGGTTCAGCATGTATGGCAATTGGAATAGGAATATTTCTTGTTGATGCCAAAGTTGTACCAGGCGGAGTAAGCGGACTAGCTATGGCGGTTCACTACTTAAGTAATAATGCAATCCCAGTCGGCTTGCTTGTGTGGGGTTTCAACTTACCTTTATATCTTTGGGGGTTGAAAGAACTGGGGAAGCAATTCGGAATCCGAACCTTTTATGGATTTACTCTTTCTTCAGTTTTTATTGATTTATTCAGAGGTGATATTCCGGGATTTAAGTTTATTAAACTGCAAGAGACACAAACAGTTCAGGATCTTCTTCAAAATGATTTCTTTTTTCTAATACTAATTGGAGCTGTTTTATTAGGTTTCGGGTTAGGAATAATCTTCAAATTCCGGGGGACCACCGGAGGTTCGGATATTGTAGCAGCAATAATGCAAAAGAGGTTCGGGATTAAACCGGGACAAGCAATAATGATTATAGACTTTTTCGTTATTGCATTAGCTGGATTTATAATTGAAATAAAGGATCTGTCTCCAGACAGACCGGCTTTGTCACTAACATTTTACGCATTATTTCTTCTTTTTGTTTCGAGTAAACTAGTAGATGTAATAATTGACGGATTTGACTATGCCCGTGCAGCATATATAATTTCTGATAAGAATGAGGAGATATCCAGAATGATAATTGAGGATTTTGGAAGGGGAGGTACGGCGCTTAAAGCCAGAGGGTTATACAGGAACATAGACAGAGAGGTCATTTTTACCGTGGTGACACTTAAGGATGTCAGCAGATTGGTCGATGGGGTAAAGGAAATAGATCCCAATGCTTTTGTCATAATTAATAATGTGCACGAAGTACAGGGAGAAGGGTTCAGAAGACGAATTTGATATTTGATAGCGATATTTCGAATATTTGTCAAAAAGAGATTTATAACTAATGAGATCAGTTATCCTTATTTTAGTATTATTTATCTTTTTTGCGGGTCAAAAACTTGCATTTACCCAGGTACAGAATGTTGCAAAGATTGGAAGTACAGCAATCAGTGAAGATGAGTTTCTGGAAAGGTACGAATTGACACCGGTTTTTGGGAAACACAAGAAGGGAAACGAAGGGGAGAACAAATTAAAATTTCTATATACATTGATAGCAGAAAAACTTTGGGCATTAAAAGCACTGGAAGAAAGACTTGACACTACTGAAGCAATGTTGACAACTTTTGAAGCGTTTCAGAAAATGTTCGTAAGGGACTTTGTATATCAGAAGGAAATCAGGCGAAGTGTTGTAATTACAGAGGAAGAGGAAAGCGAAGCATATAAGCGTAACGGGACAAAACTTTTTGTAAACTACCTAATCTCTACGGATCAAGAAGAAATTGACAATTTATATAATTTTCTTAATCAGGGGATTCCGTTTGATACTATCCTAGCAGAAAGTCCAGAACTAGAGGAACAGAAAACTCCCATCGAAATAGTATATGGACAGATGGATGAGGAAGTTGAAGATATATTATTCAATCTTAAAAAGGGGGAATTTTCGAAGCCGATATTAACTCCCGATGGTTATTACATTTTCAGGATTGTAAATAAAGTTGAAACTATTCTGATGAATCAAAGCGAGCAAGATGACTCATACAAAAGAGCCCGTCAAATTGTTCAAGCAAGAAAAGAGAGGGAACTCTTTTTTAAATTCTATGAAGAGAGATTCCGGGACACTAAAGTGGTTGCGGATGCGAAACTGTTAAGGAGCCTCACTGTACAACTATCCCAAGTTCTTGAAGCCAAAGCCAAACAGAGAAACACAAAGCAGGGAGACAAAATCTACCTGGAACCACTGGAAGTTAAAAAAATATTAGACTACTATCTATCTGATACCCTCAACAGTATCATTATCAAATTTCCCGAGGATCCAATAACTCTGCGAAAGTTTATTTTAATGCTGGGATTTGACGGATTCAGCATAACAGAAACCTCCGTAAATGAAGTATTCAGTAGACTGAACAAGCGTACACGTTCATTTATAGAGCAAGAACTGATTGCCAGAGAAGGAATGAGAAAAGGATATCAGAATGAGCCAGAGGTCAGGTCATCCCTTAAAATGTGGTTTGATAATTATTTATTTCAAATGCTGCAGTCGAAGTTTACTGACACTGTTGAAGTGACTGAACAAGAAGCCTATGACTTTTATAAAAGCTATAGCAAGGAATATAAATTTCCTCTCCGAATGAATATTGGGGAGATACTGACAGATTCTCTTGAAATTGTAACAAAGGTGTTGCAGGAAATAGACAATGGAAGAGAATTCAAGGAACTTGCAAAATTGTATAACAAGCGGGAGTCGACAAAAGTGAATGATGGAGAATATGGACTGACTCCGGTTACAATGCTTGGAGAACTTGGCAGGATTGCTTCAATGATGGCAATCGGGGATGTTTATGGACCGATAAAACTGCCGGAGGGATATTCAATCATAAAATTATTGGATAAGGAGATCGAAAAAATCGACGATTCACGAAAACAATTTGACGAAATGAAAACAAAGATCATTAGTGATTTAAAATATCAGAAAGTCAAGAGGTTTTTATCAACATACACGGCAGATTTAGCCATTAAATATGGGATTGATATAAATGCGGATGTACTTAACGGAATCAAATCCACCATGATGAACTCATTTGGCATAAGATATATGGGTTTTGGCGGAAGAATTACAGCTGCTCCACTCCTTGCACCACAAGAAGACTGGATTGATGAATATTTTCATAGAAAAAACCAGCTTCCATAAGGAGTAATATATTGGAAACAAACGGCGAATTTTTATATCTGTGTGACTTAACCGATCTACCAGAGATCAAGGGGAAAAAGTATACTATTGATGATGAGGAAATAGCAGTTTTCAAAATAAAAGAGAATGTTTATGCATTATCAAATGTTTGTCCTCATCAGCATAAGGCAATAATCTGCGATGGATTTCTTGAGGATAACTTAGTTGTATGTCCGGCTCATGGGTGGAAATTCAGGCTTGAGGATGGAAAACAACCGGGAAACAGAAATGGATTACGATCGCATTTTGTAAAAATCAGGAATAATAAAGTTTATATTAAACTAGCAAAAAGTAAATTAAACTGGTAAAGTGAGCATTAACAGTCAAATAATCAGGGAATTAGCAAAACAAGGCGGTTTCCAACTTGTAGGATTTGCAAAAGCAGAAATACTTAAAGCAGAACATGACAATCTGCTTTCGTGGTTGGATCAAAAATATCATGCCGGCATGCAATACATGGAACGCAACACAGATAAACGTTCAGATATACGCAAAATACTACCCTCTGTAAAATCGGTAATTTCACTAGGCATGAATTATTATACTAAAAATATTACCGAGAATAAAAAGCCAGGTTATAAGATTTCCCGATATGCATGGGGAAAAGACTATCACATAGTTATTCAGGAAAGAATTAAGTTCATTTGTGAGGAGATAAAGAAAAATGATCCGGAAGCTGAGCTGATTTACTATGTGGATACAGGGCCGGTTATGGATAAGGTTTGGGCAAAAAAAGCCGGTTTGGGTTGGATGGGTAAGCATTCTAATATTATAAACAGAAAAATTGGAAGCTGGTTCTTTATTGCCAGCATATTAGTAAACAGAGAACTTGAATATTCAGAAGAGGTGGGGGACTTATGTGGATCATGCACGAGGTGTATAGATGCATGTCCGACCAATGCGATAGTATCGGATCAAGTTATAGATTCGAACAAATGTATTTCATATCTCACAATTGAGAATAAAGGGGAAATCAGATGGGAATTCAAAGGGAAAATGGAGGATTATATATTTGGCTGTGATATTTGTCAGGATGTCTGTCCCTGGAATATTAAGTTTTCAACTCTCAGTGGGATTGAGGAATTTAAACCGGTTAATGGGAATGACAAAATAACTTTTGATGAAGTAAATGAAATGGACATTACCGAATTTAACAGACGCTTTTCAGAGAGTCCAATTAAAAGAGCAAAGTTTTCCGGACTAATGCGAACGGCAATATTTTTAAGTAACAATCAATAAGAAACCTTTAACAGGAAAAATAATCTAATTCATTATTGAAATAAATATAGTTTAGGAGAAAAAATGTCGGTAAACAATCATTATAAAGTAATAATAATAGGTTCAGGACCAGCAGGTTATACAGCAGGTTTATATGCGAGCCGGGCGAATCTAAACCCACTAATTTTTGAAGGAATGCAGCCGGGGGGACAATTAACAATAACCACGGAGGTAGAAAACTATCCCGGTTTTGAGCATGGTATCCAAGGTCCACAATTAATGGATGTGATGAGGAAGCAAGTGAGCCGTTTTGGTGCAGAATTTCTTTTTCGTGATGTTACAGCAGTAGATTTTTCAAAGAGGCCCTTTAAAGTGGTTTCGTATGACGAAGAATATTTTGCCGATTCGATAATCATAGCAACCGGTGCTTCTGCCCGCTTGCTGGGTATTGAGAGCGAAAGCAAATTTATGGGGTTTGGTGTATCCGCTTGTGCTACGTGTGACGGATTTTTCTTTAAGAATCAGAGAGTGCTGGTTGTAGGCGGGGGGGATACGGCGATGGAGGAGGCTAATTACCTCACCAGACATGCATCAGAAGTAATATTAATCCACAGGAGAGAAGGATTCCGAGCTTCCAAAATTATGTTGGATCGTGTAATGAAAAATCCCAAGATAAAAATCATGACAAATAAAGTTGTAAAGGAAGTGCTTGGCAAGGAAGAGGATGGTAAAAAAACAATGACGGGAGTAATGCTTAAAGATACCACGACCGGAGCAGAGGAAGAATTGAAAGCAGATGGTTTGTTCATTGCAATTGGACACAAACCTAATACCGAGATTTTCAAGGATATGCTTAAAATGGATGAAACCGGTTATTTAATTGTGGAACCGGGAACTACAAGGACAAACATAGAGGGGGTCTTTGCTGCAGGGGATGTGGCAGATAAGCATTACCGACAAGCAATAACAGCAGCAGGTACCGGAGCTATGGCAGCGATAGATGCAGAACGTTGGCTTGAAAACCAGGAATGATTTTATATAGAGAGACTTGCACCAGCAAGTCTCTTTTATATTATAATGTCCGCGATAGAATTAAGAATATAATCCGGTGCAATGTCCTTGTAATCAGCGAAATTTGATTTTACGCCTGTTTGAACAAGTGCGGTATCAACTCCAAATAAATTTCCCATCTTAATATCTGTTTCTATTCTGTCTCCCAGAAGCAGGATTTCATTTGCAGGAAGACCAATTTGTTTTATTGCCTCATCAAACATAAAACGTGACGGTTTTCCGAAGTGAAGTTCAAGTTTTCTGTGAGTTCTTTTTTCAAGAGCAGAGATAGTTGACCCGGCATCAAGTATCTCACCATTATCAACCGGGCACGTATCATCAATATTTGCTGCTAAGAACTTAGCACCTGTTTCCAATGCCCGAGCAGCGATTTCGAGTTTTTCATAATTCAGAGTTCTGTCGAGAGTAACAATAACTATTCTTATTCTTAAGGGATCGGCTGAATATGTTAATCCCTCATCCCTTAACTCTTCGATGAATTTATCCTCTCCCAATGCAAAGAAGGGGAAGTCAAAAAAATTATTCGAGATGTATTTTTTAATAACCTTTGTGGCGGTTAGAATTTCGGTTTCCAGAATATTCAAACCATTCTGCTTAAGAAAAGCGTGATATTCTGTGGTAGTGCCGGTAGTTTTATTTGTAACGAAAAGCACCTTTCTGCCAGTGCTTTTAATATAGTTCACAGTTGTATCGGCTTTTGGAATAATCCGAGTACCCCGATATGTCGTACCATCCATATCAAAAATAAAGCCCCGGTATTTTTCAAACTCCCTTTTAAATTTCATTTATTCACCGATCTTAAAATCAGAGTTTAATTATCCTGAAGCCAAGCGGGGGTACTACCAAAGTAACAGAATTGCCCTTAATACTTAATTTGTCATTATTAAAGATATCCAGCAAATATTTTGCCTCGCCAGGATTACTAAAAGAAACAGATTGCTCTTGTTTTCCCAAATTAAATGCAATAATCAATAGTTCTTTTGCACCGGGGATAAATCTTTTCATGGCAAATAATTTTTTATTATCATCAATATTAAAGAACTCAACTTCGCCAGTTTTAAGTTCCGGGTTTTCGTTTCTTAGTTTAATCATTTTTTTATAAAAGTCCAGCAGCTCATCGTTCACTTCAACTTCATAGTTTCCAAGTCCTTTCGAAAAACCTGAACTGGCTGTAATTGTTTCGGCTTCATAAGAGAGATTGTCCCATATCATTGGCTTTCTACAATGAGGGTCATCGGGTCCCCACATTCCCACTTCATCACCATAAAATATCATTGGAGCGCCTCTATAAGTCATTTGGAAAGCAGCTATCAGTTTTTGAATTTCGTAATCCTCGGGTTTTGGTTTTCCCGGATTATATTCAGAATTTCTTTCATCAGAATCCCTGTCATACTGTCTGTCGGGATTAACAATCATAGAGGTAAGTCTTTCCGTATCATGTGAACTCAGCAAATTCTGGAGCAGGTGCAAGTTTTCTTCAGGATAGTTCTTATCCACCTTCTGTAAAAGTTGAACAAATTCAGATATTGATATTTGATTTTTTTTATCGATGAATAAATTAATTACCGGATAAGCAAACGGATAATTCATGAGAGCATCAAAGACTCCATTTTCGGAAATGAAATCGGGAGATACTTCCCACAATTCGCCAACAATCAGAGCATTGGGATTTATTGATTTAACATATTTGGACCACTCCCGCCAGAATCCCAAGGGTACATCTCGGGCAACATCCAGCCGCCAACCATCTATTCCTTTTTGATATTTCCCATTTCCAATGGGATCCATCCATCTTCTGGTTGCATCAAATATGTATCTCTTAACCGGGTCAATCAAATTATCCTCTGTGCGGTTGAACTCCGGTAATGACTTATGATTCCACCAACCCTTATAATCGAATTCATTTTTTTCAGTTTGGGGATTATCGAAATCTTTTATCAGAAACCAGTTTTTATATTGAGAATTTATTCCATTTGCGACAATATCCTGAAAAGCCCAAAACTGAACACCAGTATGATTAAAGACACCATCAATAATAATAAACATGCCCCGGCTGTGGATCTCGTTTATTAATCTCAGAAAGAGTAAATCGGCTGATGTCCATGACCAGGTTGTTGGATCATCCGGCACTTCTTTGCTTATCAACCATTTATCACCAATCGGATCAGGTCCGAAATTCACATCAATATGATGGAAAGTCGAGCCATCATACTTGTGCATGGATACAGCTTCAAAAATGGGATTCAAGTAAATACCTTTAACACCAAGATTCTCGAGATAATCAAGATTATTAAAGATTCCCTGAAGATCGCCTCCATATCTTCTCGAAGTTAAATGATTGCTAAACTTTCCTCCGAGTTTTTTTTCCCATTCCTGCTGGTTATACCAATCAGATGTCCAAGGAGTTATCTGCCATCCTTCAGGAATAGATGTTTGATTTATAAAAACTTTATCCGGTGTGGGGTCGTTGCTTTCATCACCATTCGCAAACCGCTCCGGAAAAATCTGATACCACACAATTCCCTTTGCCCATTCAGGGAAATTCTGCTGCTGGGGGTAAATAGTCATACTTAAAATAAAAAGAAAAAATAATAATCTCATATCGTTTTTTTACCTCTCGGAAGTTAAATTATAATCCCAGTTCATCTTTCATCATCCGGAATGATTCTTCAATATCAGTTGGTATGAATCCCAGTTCGGTTTCAGCTTTTATTGTATAAAGTCCTGAATTCAGTGGTCGTCTAGCAGCCTGGTTAAGTTCCGAAGTATTTATTGCGGTAATGAGGGTTTTATCAAGATCAAAATAACCTGCAATCCGATAAGTAAAATCCAATCGGGACAGAAATTCCCGTCCCCCTATATTATAGATGCCAGTTTTCCTAAATTCAATAGCCTTGCTAATTCCCTGAACGGCATCATCAATAAAAGTGGGGTTATTAATCTGGTCCTTTACAATTCTGATTGTTTTATTCTCCCGCAAAGAGGATACTACCCATCTTACGAAATCAGGTCTTCCGTAATGTGCGACTCCATAGAGGACGTTAATTCTGAAAACAGTATATGAAGGTGCGGTTAATCTTATTGCATTTTCACTCGCAAGTTTTGTCCTTCCATAATATCCAACGGGGTCGGGTTTATCATTTTCCGAATATGGGCCCGACTTTCCATTAAAGACATAATCTGTGGAGAAGTGAATAAGGTGGGCGTCAGTAATACGCGCCCCCTCGCACATAAATTCCACTCCCTTAACATTCACTTTCCAGGCAGTTTCCCTTTGAGATTCACATAAATCGACATTTGTAAAAGCCGCAGCATTAACAATGAAATCAGGATAAAAATCAAGAACCGCTCTTTTAACTTCCTGTCTTTGACTTATATCAACCCTCAAATAATCGATTCCAGGGATGAAAGAAGCATCTTCCATTGAGACCCCCAGGAATTCCACATTCTCCATATTCACGAAATGGTTTGTTACCCGTTGACCGAGCATTCCATTAACACCGAATACCAGTATTCTTTTCTTTATTATATCGTGTGCAAACATCTTCCTTTAAGTACTTAAGTTTATCCAAATTTGAATATGAGGCTAGGCAACCGGCCGCTGTATTCGCAAGTTCAAGAGATTTTATTAAATCTTTGGTTTTAAGATAGTAATAAAAAAAGACCGAACCAAACATATCGCCACAGCCAATCCTGTTGAGCGTATTCACCTTAACGGCGTGAAGAGAAAAACGCTGTTTCAATCCATCTATGAAGGAGTACAAGGTAACTCCTTTTTCACCTTTTGTTATGATCAGTACGCTTACTCCCAAAGAAAAGAGATGTTCTGCTATTTCGGCCTCCTCACTCAAGTCAGAAAGAGTAAGGAGTTCATTTTCATTTACCTGAATAATGTCAAACGCCTTAGCCCATTCATCGAAGTCCGGTATTCTTCGGAAGTTTCTTGCATAGTTTGGTTCGATTCCGCGCGAAAGAGTGTGAACATCAATAAACATTGGTCCAGAAAAGTTTTCTTTCAAGTATTTGACATCATCAAGCGATACATCAAATCCGGTTATCATATTAACATAAATTCCTGAAAACCGGGAGAAATCCTTTACTTTGATATCAATTTTTTCTGTTATAAACTCATACTTTTCATGACGTTCTTTATCGTCAAATACCATCAGATGGTTTTTGGGAATTGCTTTAACCCTGGAGGAGTATTGCAGATTGACCTGTTTATAAATATTTTCAAACAGGTGATAATTATTATCTTCTGTCAGAGTAACCAGAAAAAGCTCATCTTCAGGTTCGGCAAATGCCCTGAACGCAGTGGCAGAGTAGAAAATACCTCCCGGCTTTCTTTCCTGCAGCTGGTTTCTGAAAAAGATGTGATCTTCGACAGAGTGGCCTATAATTAGAATATCCATAAAAAATTTCCGAATTATGAATAAATATCTTCAGTACAAAAATAAAAAATAATCTCTATACAAGCAGTGTACAAAAGCTTCACAAAACTTTTATTAAACGATGACCTTTTAGGGGAGATATCAGTTTGGGAGAGGAGACACTCATTATCCATCAAGTTCCTTCAAAGTGCCCTCAGGCAAAAAAAAGACCGGGAGTTAGCGGTCTTTTATTTGATCTGTCGATTTTTAGAATCGCGTGTACATTTTAAGTTCCAGTCCATTGAATTCGGGTTCATATCTGCAAACTCCTCCGACACAAATGTTTCCTGCCTGGCGGGAACCATAGAGGAGTATAATATCAGAATGATTCCCAAGTTTATAACTTAACTGAAGAAATTTCCATGTTTTTCTGACTTTCCTTCCAGGGGTTGGCTCTTTTGTCTCCATAGTACCGTTGAAACTAAGTACAAGATCGGGTGAATGAAGAAATTCAAGAGTAAGTGCCTGATTATAATAATCTTCTCCGGTTATTGATACATTAGTTTGCTGATGCTCGTATATCAAACGAATTGTATTCCTGTCATTCAGAGAGTATCTTACATCCAAAATCGGTGTGAAATTTTTTGTTGAGGAAGTCAGTTCCTCCGAATAACCAAAAGCCAGGGTAGTATAAATGGAATTAGTCAACTGATGATTTAACTGAGAATAGAATTCCTTTAACTGAATCACCGGTTCGTTTGTAGTTTTTTGAATTCTCTGGTAGTATGAGGAGCGGGGGAGAGTTTTCGTCAGACTAAAGGAAGTAGTCAGGAAAGTAAAGTCCCAGAAATTATAGTTTATTTCTACTTGTCCACCTTCCTCATTATTAGCGTCAAGTGCCGAGGGGTGTTTATTCAATAAGGAATAGGTGTAATCCCTGCGGGTTGCCGGGGGGGTGTTATAGTTAACTGTGCCGTCGCTAGAAGTAAAGGCAAAATTGTCATAAATTTTATACTCCCCAAGAATAGAAAAATTACCATAATAAAAACTCAAATTGCTGTAAAATCCCTTTCCAGCAATAAATTCATTGCCCTGAAAAACGTTTTCCTTTATATCTTCATTCTGTTTAACAGCAAATTCGGTATAAATATCAAAATTATAGAATGAAGGCTGGAACCTGACAGATGCAAGAGAGGTGCGTGCCAACTGATCATTTTGCGGTTGATTAGAAAGGTAAGAGACGCCCATTTTCAAAAACCTAAGACCGCGATACTCTAAATCCACTGCATGCAGGATATCAGTTCTGCTCAAGTCCAGGTTTTCGGGCATACCTGACAAAGCTGTAATTACAAAATCAGAATATCTCCCAAGGAATTTTACACCAAGCAGATTATTATCAATTCTGACATTTCTATCCTCAAAGCTTTTAAGGGTTAATCCCCTTCCAAACAATGCATAGTAATTTCCGACTGTGAATTCCCCCCCGGTATTTCTATCACCAATCTCAGCTTTTATATACTTAAAACCAAAGTCAGCAAACCTTTTTTTTCCTCTGTTAACAGCACTGCTGGGGTCATTAGGTTGAAAAGTATCGAAGCGAAATCCGGCAGAAAAGATTCCACTTCGGAAATCAAGATTGAACCAGTCTTCTGTAATTTCCAGCTTCTTGCTCATATCGTACGAATATTTGATTTGATTTGAGAAACTCAGACCTTCGGGAAGCTGAAACTCTTGTCCCCGAACGGTTGAAAACAGCAGGACAAAAGCCAGAGGGGTCAGGAGTAATATCTCATTAATCGGCAGACCGGAGAACAGAGGAGAGGATTTTTTAAAAAGCATAGGGCTACTTCATCATATCCAAG
>JAAYVN010000094.1 GCA_012517155.1 Ignavibacteriales bacterium
AGGGAGAAGAGGATGACGCCAGACCTCATGCCACATCATCTGATTTTGAGGATTTCCAAGAGTATTATAGATGCGGTAACCCTCCGAATTTTCAACACCAAAGAAATCGTTAAAATATTTTCCTGAGAAGGAATGTAAATCCGTTTTAGAAAAACTCCATGAACACTGAGCGGAGTAGGCATAACCATATAGAATAAGTTCCTTAAGAGTTTCAGCGCCATAATCACCCCAGTTAGAATTAACAATTCCAAGTGCATTGTTTTCAAGACCGCTTTTGATCATGTAATAAATATTCGGCATTGAGTTTACGAGAGTCGGGAACGTTGTTACGAAATTCCAAACTGATGGGGAAACCAGATAATTAAAGCCATGTTTATTGAAAGTTGTAGTTGACGGATAAGTAAAATCAGAGCGATAATGCCAATCAATAATGGTGATATCTTTAGGAATCTGATCCAGAATTTCGGGAAGATCCAGGATTATGTCGCCATACATCATAACCTCTTTCCCGTGGGCTTTACAAATATCATAAACCCGCTTATAGTGATTTGCGTGAAGAGATGCAATATTTGACTTGTCAAGAAGTTCCTTGCTTTTTCCGTGTCCCACATCGTAGCTTTCATCGGCTCCCATATGGAAATACCTGGATGGGAAGAGGGGGAAAACTTCTTTTAGCAAGTCTTCAAGGAAAGAATATACTTTCTCCTCAGAGACGCATAGCGAGGCGGCTCCGGGATACTCTGCATACTGTATGAATTCAGGCAAGGAGAGAATATTTTCATAATGTCCGAGAGTTTGAAAAACCGGAATAACTTCAACAAAATGAAGATTAGCAAAAGAGACAATTTCTTTAATCTCGGATTTAGTGAGTGCACCACGATCCTTGCCAATAGAAGGATATTTATCGAATTCAATCATATCCTCGAGATAAGGCAGATAGGTATTCATTTTATAACGGGATATATGAGAGATGATTTTCTTGAAGTTTTCAAGATTTGAGACCTGACCCCGGGAAATATCATCTGATACAGCACGGAATTCCATGTCGGGATAGTCTAATATTTCCATTGAAGTCAGACGATTATCTGAAGTATTATCAATCAGTTGAATGAGAGACATTGCTCCATAGAACAATCCTCTTGAATTAGTAGCTAAAACAGAAATCTGCTTTTGAGAGATGCTGAGGAAATAAGCCTGGTCCAACACCTTTTCAGGTATTGAAGAGAACTTCTTATCTGATTTAGGGACAAGAGATAATAAAATAGAAGTATTCGGACTTTCTATCATCTTACTTGTTTTGTTCCATCTATTATGAATAGAAGATGAGATAAGGTTCGTAGTATGAAGGTTTCGGGAATCATCTGCGGGGAATGAGATGGATACTTCGTTTGGAATTTCAAAGAAACCGGAATTCATTTTTACCTGTTGCGGAACAGGTATAACGGGGATATTCATAGATTGTCCACAAATTTTAATTGAGAATAAAGAAGCCAGAAAAAAGATTAAATAAGTTTTCATAATCAGTTCAGATTAATTATAGAATTTAAAAATAAAGATAAAACTTTTTAACTTGATTAAAAAGAAGATGAAGAGAAATTTTATAGGGAGTATTTTATTCCAAAAACAAAAGAAGCGAGACCAAGGAATTCGTAGTTATCGAGAGGAGTAGAGAGTAATTCTTCGGGGGTTCTGTTATAGATTAAAAAATCAAGAGAGCCTTCGAATGCGAGTTTATCGGAGAAGGGGGGGATTAATAGTATAGAGAGGGAAAAACCGGGAGCAAACTTCTTGAATGTTAAAGTGTTGTCAAGTTCAAGAGAATTTGTAAACAGATCATCCTCATAAACATCTCTAGTAAATTCGGTTTCCTCTTTTATAATGAAATAATTTGCCTTTAAAGCGAAACCGAGTTCGAGGATAGTGCCGTCATAATCCTCATAAACCGGGAAATAATATCCAAGTCCGATTCCAAGAACCGAAGCGGAAATCGAAGTTGAAGAAGGGATGTCGTAAAACTCGCGTGTATGATTACCGGGGAGTGAGAAGTTAGTTACAAAGTCAGTGTTGGGAGTTCCGCTGACTATTGAGTAGTCGTAAACAGCTGATAAATTAAATCCATTTACATAGGCGTTAAGAGATGCACCGAACTGAACACCTCCGCGTTCATAATCCTGGGATTCCGAAATAATTGCACTCATTCCTAAACGCAACCCGGCATATAATCTGTAAGGATCAAGATACCGGGGGGTTTTCTTTTCCGGTTCGGGTTCTTTCTCGTCCTCGTCTGAGAAAATAATATCGCCCAGGGTGTTGAAGAGACAGCACATGCAGTTGCTAACAGCGTCAAATTCATCCGAGAAACTCAAAGAAGAAGAGTTCCGGGAGATAGTAGTGCGGGAAGAACTTTCCTGACCGGAACCATTATTACGGCTTGAATCCCGGAGAGTAGGAAAATTCGATTCGAACTGTGCCGATAACAAATCGAACCGGAAGGAGATTAGAAATAAAGATATCAGGAACAAATTTTTCATATCACACAAAAAGAATTATTGCAAATATAATGCTATGGTTCAGAAAAACAAAGTGAACCAGATCACAGAGAAAAGCAAGGTTAAAACTGTAACAGGGATTCCCGCTTTTAAGTATTCCTTGAAAGAGAGTTTTACTCCTCTTGATTTGGCGGATTCTGCGACAATAAGGTTGGCAACAGAACCGAGGAGGGTAAGGTTGCCGGCGAATGTTGTAGATACAGCCAGGAGCAGCCAAAGAGTATTGGCATTTTGCATCAAGGGAACGACGGGTTTGAACAAAAGTACTGCAGGAACATTCGAAACGATATTACTGACCACTGCGGAAATAATGGAGAAAGTTGCTAAATCAGACTGCAAAAGGGAAGAATTAAGGAGAAAAGGTGACCCCCTATTTTACTAGTATCAATTGAAGCGGTTACGACAAATAGTCCGGAAAAGAATACCAGAAGACTCCAGTCTATTTCACGGAATACCCTTTCGGGTTTAAGGCGTCGGGTTACTAAAAGTATAGAAGATGCAACCAGAGCTGATAAAGGTATTGGATAATCCAGGAGGAGAAGGATAATCATTATGA
>JAAYVN010000095.1 GCA_012517155.1 Ignavibacteriales bacterium
TGGATGAGATCATTAACCTGGCAAAGTTTAGCAATCTTTTGATATTTCTTGTGGCGCACCCGACTAAGATGGCAAAGGGGGAGATTCCCTCACTTTATAACATTTCCGGGTCGGCACACTTTTTCAATAAACCGGATTACGGATTTACGATTGACCGCAAGGCCGATGAGCAGAATATCCTTCAGGATGAGGTAGATGTGCATATCCAGAAAATTAAATATAAACACCTGGGAAAATCTGATGTTGTCCATTTATTCTATGATAAAGTCACGGGAAGATTTAAACAGGGTGCCGGCAGCGACCTCTCTAACTGGCTTATTCGGGAAGAAGAAAAAGAAATTGAATTTGAAATAAGAAACGAAGATGCGCCATATTGAAACATATAAACATTATTTCGCAAAGATTCTGCTTGCGGAGTGGTTTTCGCGGAACTATCATGTGGAGACCGAGAAGCAGTTTGTCCTTGATGGAAAATTATTGGCCGTTGCGGATCTTGCGGTGATGGAAGGGGAGTGGATATTGGCAGTATATGAGATCACTAATAAGCATGGACTAATGGGAAAGAAGCTGGCCTTATACCAATTATGGGCATATTACAACTATGATATTGAAGTATGTGAGGTGAGTGCTGATACAATTCTTAATGCTACTTCAATGCCAGCGATAGTTAAACATGAATTAGTTAATTGCGACAAATATTTTACAAATACGAGGAAATGAAAAAGATATTAGTACTTATAATTTTGATGCTTTTTCTCGGATGCGAGGAAGAAAAGTGTTATGTATGTGTTGATTATGCCCCGGAAACATTAATTATTCATACCTTTGTGGTATATGGTAGTTGTGATGAATACGATGGTAATATCCGCACGCAGAATTGTATTGACCCGAAGACGGGGAAGATTGTTGAACTTGTTGTCACAACTAAATGCAGGGAAGTGAACTACCCCTTGCCTAAAGGCGAAGGGGCTTCGGAAGTCATCACTCCGACTAAGTCGGCAGTTCGTTCCGATTTTTAAGTCTGCGTTCCACAGACAAATGATTTTTAAGAGCAAAATTTTTAATATTTATGGAAGCATTAACATCACGGTTTAACAAAGTATTTTGGTCAGACGGTTATTTTGTTTGCTCAACAGGTAATGCAAATATGGAAACAATTAAAAAATACATTAACGAACAAGGCTAGCCTTACATCCCCTACCCTAAAGGGATAGGGGTTTTACGGCTATTCATTATAAAAGATAAGCAATTAAAGAATGAATAGATTATTTGAAACTGATTTATACTGGCAACAGATTCGGGACGGAGATATACGAGCAATGAAATTATTTCAAAGACATTATTCATGCAGGCGATATAAAGATGGAAGACGGCCAAAATTATTTTGTGGTCCGGGGGAAAAAATTGTCCTGCTTTCAATAGACGAAAAAGCTTTGTTTGTCTGGCGGAAATTTATTTCCCAGGACGGGCAGAAGGGCATTAATTGTGCGATCTTCAGAAATGAAAGTCAGATATTATCCAGCTTACTAATCAAACAAGCTGAGCAAATTGCATGGAAGATCTGGCCCGGAGAAAGATTATATACATATGTAAACCCTCGGAAAATCAAAAGTAAAAATCCGGGATGTTGCTTTAAAATGGCTGGGTGGCGATTCGTAGGCATAACAAAAAAACAAAAACTTTTAATTTTTGAAAAAAAACCTTTGAAAAATGGAGAAGCCTATACCAAAGAAAAGCTATGGATACAATAACAGTGATATTTATCGGCTTCGCTCTCGGATGTATATTATCAATTGTCAGAATAATCCGTGACCGCAAAACAGCGGCATGGGAGCAGAAGTATAAAGAGATTCAAGATGATGTTGAAAACAGTCCTGTGACTATTGATAATTTTAGCAGGCTTACCGACCGTATTATCGAGCTTTGGGGAATGCCTGGGTACAATAAGGAGAAATATCAAATTTTGCGGGATCGGTTTCTTAGGAGATTTTGTAATATTAAATGATATGAAAATATTAATTGCTTGCGAATTTAGCGGAATAGTCCGGGAAGCCTTCCGGCGAAAAGGGCACGACGCCTGGAGTTGTGACCTGTTAGACTCCGAAATTCCAGGGCCACATATTAAGGGTGACGTTCGGGAAATATTAAAAGACGGCTGGGATATGATGATAGCCCACCCGCCATGCACACATTTAGCGGTGTCCGGAGCGGCATGGTTTAAATATAAGCAAAAAGAACAGGAAGAGGCGCTGGAATTTGTCAGGTTGTTACTTAATGCCCCGATTCAACAAATTGCCCTCGAAAACCCTGTTAGCATAATAAGTACCCGAATAAGGAAGCCCGACCAAATAATACAACCATGGATGTTCGGACACGGCGAGACGAAAGCAACTTGTTTGTGGTTGAAAAACCTGCCCAAGCTACAACCCACAAATATTGTTGAGGGGAGAGAACACAGAATACATAACATGCCGCCAAATAAAAACAGATGGAAAGATCGAAGCCGAACATTCTCGGGAATTGCAGAAGCTATGGCTCAACAATGGGGTAGGTCCTGTATATGGAAGACTTGATTTATTGAAATTGTTAATATCTCCCTCCCTTGTTGAAAACTTTTTTTGCTTTATATGATTTTTATTGTTTAATTTTGTATTGTTAATTCGGATATGTAGGTATTAATATGAGAATATTTGAAAAAAACAATTTAATTCAAAATGAGAGGGCCAGGTAAAGGTAATACGAATAATCCTCACGGGAAACCTAAAGGAACTCCTAATAAGGTCACGCAAGAGATGAGGGGCGTTCTTAAAGTTATCCTTGAAAAAGAACTGGAAAAACTCCCGGAATTATTAAAATCACTTAAACCGGATAAAAAGGCGGACATCATTGTTCGTCTTTTGCCTTTTGTTTTACCACAGAAAGTTGAAACAATCAATGACATAGTAATAGAATTCAAAGAGTGAGCGAAGCACCAACGATAATACGAAAGCTAATAGTAAAAAAGCCGAACTTTACCGGCTACCAAAAGGCCATTCTCGCATCTAAGAAAAGGTTTACCATAACTGAAGCTTCGACGAAGAGCGGAAAAACTTTTTCTCACATTTTCTGGCTCTTTGAACTTGCTCACAGGATCAAACCGGGGCAGGAAGTATGGTGGATAGCTCCTATCTATTCTCAGGCAGAGATAGCCTTTAAGAGGATGGAGAGAGCGATAGCACATTCGCAACTTTACACGGTCAATATTTCCAAACTTTCTATAACAACTCCGAAGGGAACAATAATCAGGTTTAAATCAGCAGAACATCCGGATGGACTTTATGGTGAGAACGTATATGGGTTTGTTTTCGACGAGTTCAGCCGGGCGAAGGAAGAAGCATGGCACGCATTGCGCACAACGGTAAGTTATACGCAGGCTCCCGGGAAATTCATCGGCAACGTAACAGGGCGAAACTGGGCATGGGAGCTGGCACGTCGGGCGGAGAAAGGGCAGGAGAAGGACTTTGAATATTTCCGGGTAACTGCAAAAGATGCGGTTGAAGCAGGAATATTAAAACATGAAGAAGTTGAGAGGGCAAGACAAGAATTACCGGCAAGAGTGTTTAAAATGTTGTATGAAGCGCAGTATGTTCAGCCGGCAGGTGCTCTCTGGGGATGGGAAATAATCGAGAACTTCCGCAGTGTTACTCCGGACAATCTTAAGAGGATAGTTGTGGGCGTTGACCCTTCCGGCACATCTAATAAGTCCTCCGATGAGGCGGGGATAATTGTTGCCGGGCAGGATGTTAACGGGCATGTATATATCCTGGCTGATGAATCAGGGGTTATGTCGCCTAATGAGTGGGCGGAGAAGGCAGTGAGATTGTATCACCAATATAAGGCTGACAGGATAGTGGCTGAGGTTAACATGGGTTGGGATATGGTGGAAAATACTATCAGGACTATTGATAAGACGGTCCCGGTTAAGAAAGTTGTTGCCTCCCGAGGTAAGATGCTGAGGGCGGAGCCGGTGGTAGCACTCTACGAACAAGGCAGGGTGCATCACACTCAGAAGTTTAAAGAGCTTGAGGAGGAGATGACAGAATGGGATTATAAGAGCAGCACCTATTCTCCGGACAGAATAGATGCATTAGTGTATGCGGTGACGGAGCTGGCAATTAAAAACAATGTTGATTTCTTCGTGGTATGAA
>JAAYVN010000096.1 GCA_012517155.1 Ignavibacteriales bacterium
GACTACCGGGTTCGGACAATGATATGCGGGTTTTTTATTTATTTTTCCGTAATAACCGGTAAACTGGGAATAAATAGATACGGAAAAAACAACCTGTATTAGAAAACTGATGATAATTATTTTTTTCATAAAATCACCATTGATTGAAGGGTTGTTGCACGAACAATTTCGGGAATAAGTATGTTTTCTGAGAAGGAGGGAGTTTTAGTTGAGGAGAAACAAAAGAGACTACATTTCACCCTACCCGAAGGGAATTCTGAATTGAAAAGAATTTGTTGCATAAGGCTTTTCACCATATTAATGAAAAATCAGAAGTAATTGTACAAAATATTATTTTCAAATGAAATAACAAAATAATTAAGAAGATTAGCTGACCACACCGGCAGTAATTTCGTTTATAACGTTTGTAACGTATGAATTATGGACACGGCGATGGGAGGGATAGCACACTGTTGCGGAAGGTAACAATCCGCCTGCGGCCGACCGCAAAGAAATCCGACGCGTCGGACAAATGGTCTTCACTGCAACAGCCTGCTTCGGCGGAGGATTGACACGGATTATTTTTTAACGACATTGCTTAAGTCTTTTGACTGAGTTACCCATAATTATTTTTTAATATTTTTTTTCCTTATTTTAGTAAGTACGATTTTATTCAGGGGAATATGAATGCCTTATCCTGTCAAAATAAAATAACGCTGAATGGAAACTAAACCGAAAAATAAGAATCTGCACAAAGCAAAGGACTCAAAGAAAGATGAATTTTATACTCAGCTTTCGGATATTGAACGTGAGTTAAAACATTATAAAAGTCACTTCAAAAACAAAACTGTATACTGCAACTGCGACGACCCCAGAATAAGTAACTTCTTTCACTACTTTTCTTTTAATTTTGAAAAATTAGGACTAAAAAAACTAATAACCACCTGCTATAAAAACCAAGACCCTGATCTTTTTAGTAAAAATGACTCTGAAAAAGCAATTTATCTGGAGTATAACGGTGATAAGAACGGGAATAATGTTCCGGATGCGGAGGAAATCGGAATAAAGTACTTAGATGGAGACGGAGATTTCAGGAGCGCGGAGAGTATAAAATTATTGAAAAAAGCAGATATTGTTGTTACCAATCCCCCCTTTTCATTATTCAGAGAGTATGTGGCTCAATTGATGGAATATGATAAAAAGTTTGTGCTTATTGGGAACAGAAACGCAATTACATATAAGGAGATATTTAAACTTATCAAAGATAATAAAATATGGTTAGGTTACATGCATCCTGAAAAATTTGTAGTGCCTGATTACTATGAACAAAGGGAATACAGAAGTTGGCGAGATGAAAATAATTTAAATTGGAGAAGTTTAGGGAATGCTTGTTGGTTTACAAATCTTGAAATTTCAAAGAGGAATGAAGATATAGTTTTGTATAAAAAATATACTCCTGAGGAATATCCAAAATATGATAATTATGATGCAATTAATGTGGATAAAACAAAGGATATTCCGATGGATTATAAAGGTGCTATGGGGGTACCGATTACTTTTCTTGATAAGCATAATCCGGAGCAGTTTGAGATAATTGGGTCAGATTATTTTGTAAAAGAGGGGCTTCTGCCTGAAATTATAAATCCAAACTGGAAAGGTAAAATTGACAGAGGTTATATTAACGGAAAAAGGATGTATTCCAGGTTACTAATAAAAAATAAGAGAATATGATTATGAATATAGAGCTAAAAGAAACAACAGTCCGTGAGCTTATAAACGGTTACGAAGATAAAGAAGAAGAAGGTGTAACCGGATACGGAGGAAAACTGGATATACGTCCCCCATTTCAGAGGGAATTTATATACAAGGACAAGCAACGGGATGCGGTGATAGACACGATAACAAAGGATTATCCGCTGAACGTAATGTACTGGGCGGTGCGGGAGGACGGGAATTTTGAGGTGATTGACGGACAGCAGAGGATAATTTCCATATGCCAGTATGTTGAGGGGGATTTTGCATTTAAGAACAGATATTTCCACAATCTGCAGAATGATGAGAGGGAACAAATTCTGAGTTACAAGCTAATGGTTTATTTTTGCAGCGGGAGTGACAGTGAAAAGCTGGAGTGGTTCAAGACTATAAATATTGCGGGGGAAAAGTTAACGGATCAGGAGCTCAGGAATGCGGTATATTCGGGACCGTGGGTATCCGACGCGAAGAGATATTTCAGTAAAAACAACTGTGCGGCTTATGGATTAGGGGGGGATTATTTATCCGGATCACCAATAAGACAAGATTTTTTAGAGACAACAATCAGATGGATAAGCAAGGATAATATTGAAAACTATATGGCGGAACATCAGCATGAGCCAAACGCCAGTGAATTGTGGTTATATTATCAGAGTGTTATTAACTGGGTGAGGGCGGTATTCCCGGTATATCGAAAAGAAATGAAAGGGGTGGCGTGGGGATTTCTTTACAATGAGTTCGGGAATAAAAAATTTGATACAAAAAAGCTTGAAAAGGAAATTGTAAGGTTAATGCAGGATGAGGATGTGACGAATAAAAAAGGAATTTATGAATATCTGCTAACGAAAAATGAAAAGTATCTGAATATCAGAGCTTTTTCTGATAATCATAAGCGAGAAGCATACGAAAGACAAGCAGGGGTTTGTGTGAAGTGTAAAAAGAAATTTGAGATAGATGATATGGAGGCGGATCATATTACACCCTGGCACGAAGGGGGAAAAACAATTTCGGTAAATTGTCAACTGCTGTGTAAGGAGGATAACAGGAGGAAGGGGGGGAAGTAGTTTCGTCCATAACGTCCGTAAAGTCGTAACGTCGTAAAGTTTGTAACGGGGGGAGGAAATAAATATAATTGTTAATGGTAAATGGTTAATGGTTAATGATAAATTAATAATTAAAAATTAATAACACACCCCCTGAATTCTTTTAACCTATTTACCATTTACAATTAACCATTATCTTCTGTCCTCTGTTTTCTCTTAACCTTTACCTCAACCTCCGCTGCGGCGGAACCTCCCCAGGGTTGCCCCTAACTTGCCTCTAC
>JAAYVN010000097.1 GCA_012517155.1 Ignavibacteriales bacterium
ACATAATCTCTTGATATACGTCCCTTTTCTTCCCTGTAACCACTCTCTGCATTCAGTTTTCGAAGTTGTTTATATGCTTCTCTCTGACTCCGTATTATTACTCCCCCTCCTAGCGATGCAAGTTGTTTCGCCTCTTGTGAACTATTTATCTTTGGCCCGTATAACACCGGTATCCCGTATACCGCTGCTTCTAACACATTGTGAATACTCGACTTAAAACTTCCCCCAACAAATGCACAGGATGCATAGTAATATAAAGTCAGCAAAATTACAATTGAATCCACAAGGATCACCTGCTCGTTTTTGTAGTTGTTCAAATTTGAAAAACGGACCGAATTGAATTTAACATGAAAATCATTTTCTAATTTTTCCAGGTGAAGTACTGTTGGTTCATGAGGTGCAATTATTACTAAAATGTTTGGATTCCTCTCCATTAACTTTAAAACAACGGGAATCATTACGGCTTCATCCTCATCCCAGGTACTGCCTAAGACAAAAACAAATTTATCCTTAACTATGGATTCATTAACTAAATTCTTTCCCTTTGCAATCAGACTCCGCTGATACACTCTGTCAAATCTGGTATCTCCCACTGAAAGTAATTTACTATCTTCTATACCGAACCTCTTGAAATTATTAACATCATTAGCCGATACAGTTAGTATCTTCGAAATCTTCGAATACAAATTACTATGAAATGATCTTGCAAAAAAAGAATGCCTTGGTGATGAATCCCTCATCGTTGCATCCACTATTATAATTGGAATTTGCATTCTGTAGAGTTCATATATATGATTAGGCCAGTAATCATATCTCATAAAAACCGCTAGAGATGGTTTTAACAAATCCGTAAATCTCTTCGCATTTGAATAACTGTCAAACGGAATATATGACACAGCATCTGCATAAGGATATCTCAAAGAATTAGTATACCCTGATGGCGAAAAGAAAGTAACAAAAATATTATAACTCCCCTCCGATTTTATCTTCTCTATTATTGGCTTTGCTTGTTCAAATTCCCCCAGCGATGATGAATGAAACCATACTGTTTTCTTGCTCATATCCAGTTTTGCTAAACTCTCCGGCAATCTCTTGAAAAAGTCCTTTCTCCCCTCAATCCCGGTTCTTACTTTAGAGTTAAAAAATGAAAGTATTTTTACCACCAGATAAAACGGATAGATAAAGAACACATTATACAGGATTAGATATAATTTAGTCATACTTTATTATGCTTTTTATACACTTGATAACTTCTTCGGATGATATTTCCAGCATACACCTGAAGTGCTTTTCAGGACATTTTTCCTTGCCAATATGCGAACACGGCCGGCAACTCAGGTTTTCTCTTTCAACCACTTTATGCTTGTTCCCGTATGGAGTAAAACCAAACTCCCTTACGCTTGATCCGAATATCACCACAACGGGAACTTTAACCGCACATGCTACATGCATCAAACCACTGTCGTTGCAAATAATTCCATCACATCTTTTCATATCTGCGGCAATTTGATACAAATCATTTTCTGTACTGAGATTAATAGCCCCATTAATACTATCCGAAATCTCTGCGCATATATTCTTTTCATCTTCACCCCCTATTACAACCACCCGGAAACCCTCGCTCGCAAGTTTATTCCCGACTTCAATAAATTTTTCTGCGGGATATCTTTTCGTAAAATGCCTGGAACCGGGGCATATCCCTATTGTTTGCTTATCCTCTGTTAGCCTGCTTTTTACAGAATCCGGAATCAACAAATCCAGACCCGATTCATCAAGCAAACCCTTTTCAACTGTCTCCGCATATCGGACAGGTATAGCCGGTAATTCCCTTAACCTGTTCACCTTAAAATTTACCAGTAAATATTTATCCAGACTGTACTTTTTAAATTTTACAACCCGCTTTTCAAACTTCCGTCTTATTCTGCAGGATCTTAGATTATTCTGCAAATCAACAATTACATCGTACCGGGTCACATCAATCTCCTCATCAGGAAAAAAAATCCGTCTTAAGTACGGATTCCCTTTCAGCACCATCGAATATTGCCTTTTTACAACAAAATCCACATTAATATCAGGATATTTTGATTTCAAACTCCTGATTAAAGGAGTTGTAAGCAACACATCTCCCAAAGATGAAAGCCTGATAATTAAAACATTCCGCTCGTCTTGTCCCAACATTTAACTGTTTGAATTTACTCCAATGTTTGAAAATGCTTTTTAGAATGCCTTTTTTTATTTAAATTTAGCCAATCAATTATAAAATTTAGACTAACAATATAATAATAAAAAAAGAATTAATTTATGTCCACTTTACAACCACCTTCTACTAGGGAATTCCCTTCAGAATCAATTGAAAAGCAGGTTTATTCAATCGTTGAAAAATACAAAGCTTACATTCCTATTGAAAACGATAGAAACAGACTTGGCTTTTATCTCTATAAATATATACTGAATGAAGGAGAACCTCCTATTAAAAGCATTCCATATTCAAAAGTACTTCTCAGGGATATTACAAAAGAAGAACTGGCAGATAAACTCCAGGCTGACCTTGACCAAATCAGCAAGTAAATCAAATACCCCTTCTCCTCCCGTAAAAATCGCAATTACCGGGGGTATTGGAAGTGGAAAATCACTTTTCGCTAATTTTATAAAGGAAAAAGGTTTTCCCGTAATACAGGCCGATGATCTGGCAAAGTATTTAATGCAATCTGATAGGGTTATTAAAAGAAAAATTATTCAATCTTTTGGAAACGATTCATATTCGGGTGAAAGTATCAATAGAGAATATCTGGCCAAAACCGTTTTTCATGATCCCGAAAAAACCAAAATCCTTAATAAAATTGTCCATCCCGTTGTAATAAGGAAAATCAAAGAACTTCTCCACGATGCAAAAACTCCCCTGATTTTCTGCGAGGCTGCTCTGATTTTCGAAGCCAAAATGACCCCGCTTTTCGATTATATTGTATTAATCTCCGCAGACGAAGAACTGAGAATAAAAAGAGTTGTAGAGCGGGATCTGGTTTCACCTGAAGAAGTCCTTCAGAGAATGCAAAACCAAATGTCCGAAATTGAAAAAAATAAGCGAAGTCACTACATTTTTCTAAATAACGGTACTCCCGAAGAACTCAATTCAAAAGCCGACTTGATAATCTCCCTTCTCTCCCCACATAATTCTTGAACCACTAACCCCTTCCATTCAAATTATTTCTCAACATCCCCTGATTTTCCATCAATTTCAAGGAAAATCTTCATTTTTCCCATTTTTTTAACTCAAATTCTCTCAGAAATAACGTAAAATCCCGGAATCTGAATCAACTTGCCCCCCTGCCTCATATTTCTTCCATCAAGACACCCCTCTCCCTTCGTTATGAATACGTACTGAATACGTACTGAATACGTACTGA
>JAAYVN010000098.1 GCA_012517155.1 Ignavibacteriales bacterium
CCTTTTAAGCAAAGGGTCGGTGGTTCGAGCCCACCCGCGCTCACTAAGAAAAGCTGGTTTTTCCGGCTTTTTTGTTTTTAAAGGTCGGCGGTTTCCCGATACTCGGGACGCTCACAAAGAAAAGCTGGTTTGTCCGGCTTTTTCGTTTTTCGGAGATCGGTGGTTTCCCGATACTCGGGACGCTCACAAAGAAAAGCTGGTTTGTCCGGCTTTTTTGTTTTTAAAGGTCGGAGGTTTCCCGATGCTCGGGACGCTCACAAAGAAAAGCCGGTTTGTCCGGCTTTTTTGTTTTTTTAAAGGTCGGAGGTTTCCCGATACTCAGGACGCTCACAAAGAAAAGCTGGTTTGTCCGGCTTTTTCGTTTTTCGGAGTTCGGCGGTTTCCCGATACTCGGGACGCTCACAAAGAAAAGCTGGTCTGTCCAGCTTTTTTGTTTTTTAAAGGTCGGCGGTTTCCCGATGCTCGGGACGCTCACAAAGAAAAGCCTTGTAATTCAATGAGTTACAGGGCTTTTTCATTTATGAGAAAATACTCTGAAGTGGAGCTGAAGTAGTTAATCACATTATGTCAGATTCCCGGGTCAATTCCGAGAGAAATTTATCACCAGTTTTTCATCTGAAAAGCCGTATTTTTTTTTGCAAACCCTTCCCTTCTGCTCCCCTTTCGCCCGGCTTCCGGGCTATCCGTTGATTAAGGAAATTTCGGGGGCTCGGATGATAGAAAATCACCCGGGTGCGAGTTATGAGATGTTGATCTTATAATCATTTATTTTCGTGTATAAATGTCTGCGGTGTATTTTGAGCAGTTTAGCTGCTTCAGTCCGGTTACCTTTTGTAGCTATCAATGCTCTGGTTATTAAGGATTTCTCGAAATCCTCCACAACCTGCTTAAAAGGAATTCCTTTGATTGCTATCATATCGAAACCCGGCAGAGGGAGCTCGGCTTTTACCGGTTCATCTGATGATTCGATTTCAATGAAGTTCTCCCGCGCCATAACAATAGCCCGCTGAACATTATTTTCAAGTTCGCGGACGTTGCCGTGCCAATAGCATTCTTTCAATTTACTCATATTTTCATTGCTTACAATAAATTTTTTACCCGGAGCATACTTGCTCAGAAAATGCTCAACCAGCAACGGAATATCGTCAGATCTTTCGCGAAGAGGAGGTACATTGATCCGGACAACATTAAGTCGGTAGAAGAGATCCTTACGAAGTCTTCCTTCTTCCACTTCCTGTTCTATATTTTTATTTGATGCGGCAATGATACGTGTATTAACCGGAACGGGTACTTCACCCCCTACCCGGAAGAAGGACTGGTGCTGAAGAATTCTAAGCAGCCTGACCTGCAGGGAGGGGGACATATTATTTATTTCATCAAGAAAGATAGTTCCCTCGTTAGCAAGCTCAAACCGTCCGAGCTTTTGAGATGTTGCACCGGTAAACGCCCCTTTTTCGTGTCCGAATATTTCACTTTCCAGCAGGGATTCAGTAAATGCGCCACAATTTATTTTTACGTAAGGTTTTTCTTTTCTAAGAGAGTGTCGCTGTATAGCATCAGCAATCAATTCCTTCCCCGTACCGCTATCTCCCTGGATCAGAACGTTAGCGTCGGAAGGAGCAGCAAGTCCGATAAGCTTAAGTATTTCTTTCATTTTCAAACTCTTGCCGATGATAGGATCCTCATTAACAGATACAATTTCTTTAGGCGAGATGCGGTTTCTGAGAGTATTTAATTCCTTAAGAAGGTCGTAGTAGTTAATCGCGCGTTCAACAATTATAAGGAATTCACTCAGTTCAAAAGGTTTTTCGATATAATCGTAAGCTCCTTTTTTTATTGCCTCGATAACGCGTTCGTTAGTTCCATAGGCTGTAAGCATAATTACGGGGCGTTCCGGATTAATAAGTTTTAATTCAGACAAAGCGGCAAAGCCATCCATTACCGGCATGTTGCAATCAAGAAGAATCAGATCAATTTCATTATTAAGGGCAACATCAACACCAGCAAGTCCGTTCTCAGCCTCGAGGATACCGTATCCTTCGAGGGAAAGGATATCGCGGATGTTTTTTCGCATCGGGGCTTCATCATCAATAATCAGGATATTCTTTTTATTTTTCATCTTGGTTTCTGGGGAGTAAAATAGAGCACTTTGTTCCGGCAGGTGAATTTTGAGAGAAAATTATTTTACCCTTGAAAGCTTTGATCACTTCATAGGCTATTGAGAGACCAAGTCCCGCTCCGTGTTCTTTGGTTGTGAAGAACGGATCGAATATCCGGTCTGAAATATCTTGAGGAATGCCGGAGCCGTTATCAACAATTTCAATTTTTACAGTTCGGGAATCTTCATCCCAGGATGAATTAACTGTAATCTCAGCGTTTTCAGGAGAAGCTTCCAGGGCATTGGAGAAGATATTGATAAACACTTGCTCCAGAGCGTTAGGATCGCACTTTATCAAAGGAATGGATTCTGAAAAATTGGTAAAGACCTTGAAGTTATTATTTCCTTCGATTTGAATAAGAGATATTGTCTGCATAAGAATTTTATTGATGTTAACCATCTGGAAATTATTAGAAACCGGTTTAGAAAAAACCAGAAGTCGTTTTACTAATTTTGTCAGCCGGTCTATTTCGTCCACCACGATCTTAATTTCACTTAATGAAATACCGGAATCAGCTGAGCCGGTACTCTGTTTTTTCTTTAATGCATGTTCCCATATTTGAATGCGGGTTTTAATTATGGCCAGCGGAGTTTTCACTTCGTGGGCAACCCCTGCGATCAGTTTACCCAGTGTTGCCAGTTTATCCTGATGATAAAGTTCCTTTTCAAGCTGCTGTGTCTGTTTATGCATTTCCGTGATTCGTGCAACGAGCTTATTAATTGCCATAGAGATTGAACCGTAAGAACCGGAAAATTCAGGCAGTCGGTAAGAAGTATCATTTTCTATTTTTTGCAATCCCCCCTTAATTATCCTTATTTTTTTTCGTTGGGAACTGGCAACAGAAAAAGCGACAAGAAATCCCGCAAGGGAAATAATACCGGATATCTGAAGAACGGTATTTAGTTTAAGAGCCGGTAGTTCACGCTCAACGTGGATCCTTGACCACACAACGGCAACTGTTTTATTTCTGATTTTAAGGGGTTTAGTTGCCAAGGGAAAAACTGCCGGATCAAAAGAATGCAAATTGCTTAAGAGGCTGTCCTTAGTAGCCGATTCAACAGCCTGGTCTTTAATTATATTATATGATCGCGGAGGAGGGCCAAATGCCGGAACAGGCGGCGGAGATGTGGGGAAAGCATAACCATAGAACTCATCCAGTACCGGAAAAAAAAATCCCCCCTCCATACCGGGAATGTGAATAAGTTCATTTGAAGTGATTTTCTTAAGTTTAACATTGAAACTATTGAGAGCAAGTGCTGCAATCGAGTCTCGTTCAAAAAATCCGGTCGAGCTCAGGCTATCCAGATAATCAATGGCAGCTTTTTCCAATTTCTCCACTACCACTTCTGTTAGAACTTGTTTTCCCTCAATAATGTCTGCCTTCCATTCGCGAAGCGATGAAACAATTAATTGTGTAATTACAATAATTGACGAGACAAAAAGGAGGAAAAAAGCAAATGGTTTTCTAGTAAGCTTGGTATTCAAAAAAGTTCTCATTTATTTCTTTTTCATAGGTACAAAATAAACAAAGACACAAACTATTACAAATTGCATTTGTTAAGAGTTGGGCAAGGTTTATGCCAAAAGAAAGGGGGTAAAAACAGATGAAATAAAAGGGATTTGACCGTAAAGTGAGATGATTGCTCCCAGTGTGTGAGATGTTTTAGCTCACTTAAGAGGATTATTCTTCTGAATTTTACTGTTTTCAACACAATTTGAGGGATTTTTTTTGGTATCAAAATTGAAATGTATTTTTTTAAATATAAAAGAAACAAGTGAAATTTACACAAAAATTACTAGTGTTTTTGATTACAGCGGCCACCCCGTTTTCATGGGGATGTGCAATGAAAGATAGTTGCATTAAATCTGACAAGGATTTTTACGAAAAAAAAGAAGTAAGAATATTAATTACTGATTCAGGGCTTGGCGGAATTTCAGTAACTGCAGGCCTGGAGGAAAAATTATTCAACCTGAAAATTTGGGACAAGGTTGAGTTAATATTCTTTAACGCTCTCCCTTCCGCAAATTACAGGTATAATGATCTTCCATCGATGGAGGAAAAAGCCAGGATATTTAACATTGCGCTTGAGAAAATGGAGGAGAAGTATGTTCCCGACTTAATCCTGATTGCCTGCAATACTCTTTCGGTTGTTTATCCACATACTGAGTTCAGCAAAAATACGAAGACCAAAGTACTTGGAATTGTTGAATTCGGAGTGGAACAGGTTTTAGAAGAACTTAAAAAGAATCCGGATTATGATGTAATAATAACCGGTACAAACACTACAATAGAATCAAGAGATCACGAAAAAATTCTAACCGAAAAAGGAATAAATAAAGAAAGAATTGTAAATCAGGCTTGTGCGGGACTCGAGAGTGAAATACAGCATAATCCTCAGAGTGACTTGGTGTATGGAATGATAGAACTCTATCTGGATGAAGGGGTGAACAGACTGAAAGATAAAAATAATAAAACAATAGTATCCCTTTGTTGTTCGCATTATGGTTTTTCTGAAAACTATTTTACTGAAATCATTAAAGAATTAAATAATGCCAATTCAATCGTGCTGAATCCAAACAACCGCATGATAGAGGAAGTGGCAAAAGAAGAATTCAGAAATCGTGCTGTGACGTCAGAAATAAAAGTGCTTGTGGTTTCCAGAGCGGAAATAACTCGGGAAGAAAGAGAAAGCATAGGAAACTTCATAGAACCATATGCGGAGAGAACTGCAAATGCGCTAAAGAATTATGGGTATATTCCCGATCTTTTTAATATTAGTAAATAACAGAATAAAATTCACTTTAAATTAAACATACTTATGGAAAAAGCGTACAAAATCAAATGGTCTTTTTTAGGCAGGGTAGTAATACTGGTTGTTATTGCCATACTGGGTTTTCAGGGGTGTGATATATATGAATATGACGGGAACTCAGACTCAGTGATTATTGATCAGGGAGGGTACTTTTACCTTTTGGAGAGGGAATCCAACTCGCTGATATTGCTCAACTCGCAACTCAAAGAGTTAAAAAGGTGGGGGTTAACAACAACTATTGAGGGGACAAGCACGCAGGGAATTACCTATGACGGGACTAATTTATGGATATCTTCGGCAGGAACAACTGACAAGATATTTCAGATTGACATCAGCGGAGACAGTATAGTTGTCCTAAAGTCATTTGATGCACCACCACAAAAGAGGGGAACTGTAAGAGATCTTGCTTTTGACGGCAACAGTCTGTGGGCAATGAACAGCGGCTCTTCCACTTATAAAACCCCGGCAACCCTTTATGAACTAAATCCATCGGATGGTTCAATCAGATCTGAGTATGTTCTTCCGAATCCGGAGCCACGAGGACTGACATATGTGACAGAGCATTTTAACGTATATGGAAGTGGTCCGGGATCCGGGCTTTATTTCTCTGATTCTGAGAAGGATTATATTTATTATTACAGATATGACAGACCAAGAGTGGATACAATATTTTCAACTCCTGTGCCTGTCAGAGGCAATTATACAAGATATATAGCGGGTATAACGCATGACGGCAGACACTTTTGGTTAGTTAACAGCAGTGATGTATCGGACATTTTATATAAAGCAATGTACAACGGAGTGATAATTGATCAGTATGAGCTTCCTTACAAGCAGCCGGGACCGATTGTCTGGGCACCAAAAGATCTTCGTGAATCACCACCCCCTGCAATACTAGCACTCACTCCGGCATCCGGAGTAATCGGTTCGGTAGTGGATGTTGATATTTACGGAACCGGATTTAAGCCGGGGGCAGTAACGGTAAGTTTTGGAGCAGGGATTACGGTAAACCAGATAGAATTCAAGAATACTTCATTAATCAATGTAAAAATTGAAATCTCACCACTCGCTACGCCGGGTAAAAGGGATGTTACGGTGACTAATCCTGATGGCTCAAGCGCAAAACTCGACACGGCTTTTGAAGTAACTCAAACCCTGCTGATTCCGTATTTGTGGGTTGCAGATCAGGCAAGCGGGCAGACGTATCTGTACAAGATAAGATTAACAGACACAACAGTAGTTCAGGAATGGGCAACGGAGGATGTATCTTCTGCCGGAATACAAGGCGTTGCATATGACGGCACGGATATCTGGTTGTGTGCTTCCAGCACAATCAGGACAATTTATAAAGTAGATGTAAGTGGTATTTCAATCGGAGTGAAAAGTTCCTTTGCTGTTCCGGTTACGGGGGGCACATTAAGAGGGATATTCTACGATAATGGTACTATTTTAATGGCAGTCAGTTCACTCAACAGTGCCGGATATATATTCAGGCTCAATGCAAATACCGGTGCAATAATCGACACAATTCAGGCACCCGGTGCTGAACCAAGAGGAATAACTCTGGTTGCCGGACAACTTTATTGCAATGATACGGCGGCGGACAGTGTATATATTTACAATAGTGTGAATAAAAGCTGGACAGGGATTTTTGCAACACCAACTCCGGCAGGCGGGAGTACTTCAAACAGATTTGCAACCGGACTAACACACGACGGGCAAAGTTTCTGGATAGCAAACAGTTCGGGGGATTATGACCATATTTACAGGGTCTCCGAAACAGGAGTTGTGCTTAGAAGTTTCGAGGCACCTCGAAAAGGAGCCGCACAGATTACCGGAATAGTTTACGTATTATCAAACTGAGGTGAAAAATGGAAAACAGAATAAAGTTTGGATTTTTAGTATTTGCGCTTTTAATAATCATACTACCTGACACCTCGTTTGCTCAGATGAACCTGGACGGTGATTTCAGGATGAGATGGTATAATGATTCATTTAATGATACAAGAGACAGCAGGGACAAGGAAAACTATGTCCGTTATCTGGGGAGATTAAGAGGGAATATCCGCTCCACAAAGAATATAACTTTCAATACTGAACTAGTAACAACTATAGAAAGTCCCAACTCATTTTCCGGAAGAAACATTGCCGGTACCGGCAAACTTGATTTCAGGATTGGACAGATTTATGGAGAGTTTACAGAATCCAAAGTGCTTTTTCTTGATGTTGTAAGGGTTCGTTTAGGCAGGCAGCCGTTTGGAATGGGGAACGGACTTTCATTCGGGGAGTCTTATTACTTCGCGGAAAAATTTGACGGTGCAAGAGTTGATGCAGCTTATAAAAACTATACCCTGACTCTGTTTGGCGCCATAACCGGACAGAACCTGAGCGAAAGCGGATTATATCCCGAACCCGGTAGTGATCAGATATATACTGCAAGACTTACTGCAGACCTATTCAATCAGAGTATAATGGCATATGCTATTAATCAAAGACTGCGAGGATTATTTAACGATAATCTTATTCTTGGCGGCGGAATATCCGGAGCATTTTTAAATGACCGGCTTGACTATTTCGGTGAATTTGCTCACCAGTCGTTTAACACAAATCCTTCATTCCCGAAAATGGGGGGAATAGGATATATGGGAGGAATAGGATACCGTTTTGCATTCGGACCATTCCGGTCAATTAAAGTTGAAACAAGGTATGCCGCTTATGAAGGGGATGATGCTGCAACAGAAAAGGTGGAAAAATTCAGTCCGCCTTTCCCGAGTTTCTTCTGGGGGGACAGATTTGGTTATGTTAACGGCGAAATCGGAGGTGCATTTCCTAATCGCGGCAGAAATCCGGAAGGGGGGAGAATATGGTACAGCAGAATATATTTTATTCCAAGCGCGTTACCCGAATTAAGATTTCAGATACAATATCTGAAAATCAGCGAATATAAAGACAATGACAACTACAATACGTTTGACGACGAACTATCACTTCGTGTGTATTACAAGATACTTAAAAATGCACAGATCCAGTTAAGATTTACCAAAGGATTTCCAAACGGTGAAGATAAAGACGTTAACCAAAGTGGTTTACTTTCATCGAGTGAGGACAGATATAAATACACCCGGTTTATGGCGGAATTTTCATTTGTATTTTAACAGAATGAGGATAATATGAAAACCTTTTTAAGTTTAATAACAATTTTATTTATACTTTCCATTCCGGCACAGAGTCAGATTGTAACTGTACAATCAGGTTCCTGGACAGATGGAGCAACCTGGACAGGCGGAGTGATCCCCGGTTCTAATGATGATGTGCAGATTGGCAGCGGTCATCTGATATCAGTGGATGACACAAACGCAGTTTGCCGAACCCTGATGTTTGCCGATACAAGTGCTCATATTGATATGAATCAGGACAGCAGGTTATCCGTGTATGGAGATTTTACAATTTTTGATGAAACCCACAATGTATTTTCTGGTGGATGGTCGGGCACAAATGCAATATTACGGTTTACAGGCGGGGCCACTCAGACCATTAAAAACTTTAAACATCTTGGACCAAGCACCTCTTTCAGGGATATCGTAATTGATAAAGATTCGGGTATGGTTATAACGGACACAACCAAACTTCAAACCATTGGGATACAAAACAGTTTTGAAATAATCAGAGGCGAATTTGTTTTATCTTCACAGGACGATCTCGAAGGAAGATTTGCCGTAAGCACCAATCTCGGAGCTACTCCAACAATTACGGTACATCCTGAAGGAATTTTCAGAATGGTGGGGGGGTCTTCTCACATCAGAAAAAACACAAGTAATGAACCAATCGGGAAATTGATAGTGTATGGTGATGCAACCGTAACATCATCCAGCACCAACAGGATCAATCTGACCGGAATTGACATTGAAGACGGGGGAACCCTTTTTATAACCACCGGCTGGAGTACTTCGAACAGAACATTTAATCCCGGGGTGATTTTGATAAAAGCAGGGGGAAGAATCAGGAATACAACCACTACAAACTGCTGGGTTGACACGACCATTGTGGAATTACAGACAGGGGGGAGTTATGAGACTACAAGTTCAACAACAATATTTCCACCCAACTTTGTAAACAACGGCACGGTCAGGTACATGAGAAACTCAACGACGCTTGATCAGGTGATAACCGATATGAATTACCACAGACTTGAAATCAGTTTTGCAAATACAAACACTAAGAAAGTCTGGACGCTTGCAGACAACAGAGTGATTGCCGATAGTCTTGAAATAAATAACAGTGCTGAATTGGTTCTGCAGGCTTCGGCACCGTTTACAGTGAATCTTGGTAAAGTACTAAGGCTTACAAGCGGGAAACTAAATAACAGCAATCCAAACGCGAATATAAAATTATCAGACAGCGCCGAGATATCAAGGGCAACCGGTGAAATAATGAACCCTCCTCAGTTCGGAACCAGTGTGGATTTGAAGTACACAAGTTCACTTGTGTCTGTCTCAACGGGGAATGAATTTCCGGATGCAAACATAGTTAACGATCTAACTATATATAGTACGGGACAGGTGGTGACATTAGAAAAAAATGCGGTAGTTAACGGTGATCTGACTCTTTCAACCGGCGAGCTTGATAACAATGGAAGTGCAAATGATAAAACCTTTACAATGGCTTCCGGTTCTACTATCAGAAGAGCTAGCGGAACACTTTCAACACCCCCCAATTTTGCGGGTATGGTTAATGTTGACTACATCTCCACTCTTTATCATGTGACTACAGATAAGGAAATCCCGGCAAATCAAACTGCCTTGAGTAATCTGACATTAAGCGGGGACCAGGGAATTACTCTGGGAAGTGACATATATGCAAACGGAACCGTTTCAGTTGAGGGGAGTAATATTGAGACCGATGAATTTAAAGTGTTCATCCGGGATGGAGGGCAGTTAATTGAGAGTGCCGGAAAGTCGGTGCTTGGAAAAGTATCCGCAACACGCAATCTTCAGCAGGGTGTAAATGAAACATTCGGAGGAGTCGGGCTTGAGGTTAATGCTGCGGGCAGTGCACCCGGAGTAACAGAGGTAATAAGAATCAACAATCCGCGACCGGCAGTGTTTGGCGGACGAAGGCATTATGAGATCAATCCGGCAAACAATACAAATCTTAACGCAACGATGAAATTCTTTTACAGCGAAGATGAACTAGGTGTTCTTAACGAAAATAACCTGGCGTTATTTAAATCGGTTGACGGAGGTGCGAACTGGACTAAAATGGGGGGTGTGATTGATGCGGCAAACAACAATATAGTGCTAAATGGAATAAGTGATTTCTCATTATGGGCAGTGAATGATAAGGATACACCAATAGTGGGAATTAGAGATAATGAACTGATTCCGGCAGAATTTACTCTTAAACAGAATTATCCAAATCCATTCAATCCTTCGACTACGATAGAGTTCACCCTGGCAGAAGACGGAATGACCGAATTAAAAATATTTAATATAATCGGGCAGGAAGTTGCAAGACTATTCAGTGAAAACGGAACATCGGGTCAACTCTACACAGTTCATTTTAATGCAAGCGAATTACCTACCGGCATCTACTTCGCAAAACTCACGCAGGGTTCAAAACAGATGCTGAGAAAAATGATATTATTAAAGTAATAGTCCGGAAGAGGAAATCTTTTTTAACCATTAATAAAAAAAAGGATCAAAAATGAAAAAAGCCTTAATTTTTACTGTTTTATTGTTGGTCTGTTTAACGACAGCCACATTCAGTCAGACAAACAAGATCAGGGTAGCGATATACAATGATGACGGAGGGAGTTTAAGCGGAACTACAAATATAGAGCAATCGCTGGCAGATACAAGCATATATAATACTGCCAGAGTAATGGCGGCGGATATACGAGCAGGAATCCTGCAGAACTTTGATATAATAGTTCAACCGGGAGGAAGCGGTTCAGGACAGGCAACAGCATTAGAGACAAGCGGAAGAGACTCGATAAGAAAATTTGTTGAACGAGGCGGGGGGTATCTTGGAATCTGTGCGGGATCGTATCTTGTATCAAGTGACTATTCCTGGTCGCTTAACATACTGAATGCAAAAGTAATAGATAAGGCTCATTGGGACAGAGGAATCGGCTGGGTAAAAATAGGGCTGTCAGATTACGGAAAGAAATTCCTTGACTATGCACACGACACAATATCAATAGAATACAGACAAGGACCGTTACTGGGACCGAATAATTATGGTAGCCTACCGGGTTACATCCAGGTTGGAGTATTTAACACAGAAGTAGCCTTGAACGGAGCACCGTCAGGAGTGATGATAGGAACAACAGCATTAGCCCAGAGTGTGTACGGAGATGGCAGAGTAGCAGCAATAAGTCCGCATCCGGAATCAGAACTTCATCTGCAATTCATAATAAGAAAGACGATAGACTGGCTTGCAAGGAATGATGCACTGATGGTACTGACCTCGCCATTTCAGAATGAGGAATGGATAGTAGGGAAGACAAAAAAAATCGGCTGGGTAACAGACGGAGGATTAAGCACAGCGAGGATAGATTACTCAACTGATAATGGAGCAAACTGGACAATGATAACGGCATCATCATCCTCTCCCTATACATGGGTAGTTCCGGACGCACCATCCAGCGTATGCAAGATAAAGATAACATCACTCACGGAAAGCAGTTTCGGGGACACGATATCATTCAAGATAATCCCGGAGCCTCCGTCGATATATTCGGTAAGCGGGGGTAACTGGAGTGAACCATCAACGTGGGTAGGGGGTGTAGTGCCTGATTCAGCGGATAATGTGATAATAGACTCCAGTCATACAGTGATTGTTAATAGTAATGCAAGATGCAAGGATCTGACATTCGGGGCTGCAAGTTCGAGACTGGGAATGAGTGCAGATCTGAGAATTTTCGGAAATGTAAATCTCTTTAATAACTCAGTGAACCCATTTTATTCAGGAAGCAATTTATGGGATGACGGAGACAAGATGATATTTGCCGGAAATGCGGAGACGCAGACGATAAATAATCTTGGGACAACAAGTGCTTCACCCTACCCGATAAGATTTCAAGAACTGGTGATAGATAAACCGACAGGGAAGTTAACGACCGGACCGGGAGCCAATCTTAAACTTGGCATTGGGAACAGCCTTGAAGTTATAAACGGAACTTTCGAGCTCGGCTCTACAGATGATATAGAAGGGAGAAACACTAGTGGAAATGCAACCACACCATCAATCATTGTCCGTTCAGGCGGGATTTTTAATATGGTGGGTTCATCATCGCATATAAGGAGAGGGAACTTTACAGGCGAGGAGACTTCAAAGATCGGAACAATGACAGTATACGGAGAAGCAAATCTGGCAGCTTCGTCAACAAACAGAATAAATATTGGAAATATTGATGTAATGAATGGCGGGACGGTTAAAATACCGTATCTCTCAGCAGGAAACATGGCTGCCTCGTGCTTTAATCCGGGTATAATAACAGTTAAGAGCGGAGGAGTGTTCAGCAATAATTTAATATCCAACTACTGGTATAACAATGCGACAATACCGGCAACAGTAATTATTGAACCGGGGGGTGAATACTATACCGGATCCAGCACTACCTCACTCGCTCCGGTAACCGAAGTAAATGGAGATATCCGATTTGCAAGGGGAGGTACACAGACAATTCCGGCAGCTCTCGATACAGTAGGTGGGAAGGTAATACTTTCAGGTTCGGGAGCCAAAACCCTTGGCGGAAACCTTACCGTTCTTGATGGTTTATCACTAAGAGGAACCGCAACCTTAACCCTTGGCGGATTTACACTCACTTACGGACCGGATGCAACACTCTCATAC
>JAAYVN010000099.1 GCA_012517155.1 Ignavibacteriales bacterium
GAAGTCCTTTAAAAGCTACTCCCGGAGGAAAGAACTCTGTTGTCCCATTGATAATTGACCTCTCTCTGGAGCGTTTCTTTCCCGCTTCAAAATATTCAGTAGCAGGGGAGGGGAATGCATTGTTTATAATTGTTAAAAACCGTGGCATTGCAAACGTTTATGCTTATCAGGTCCGGTTCTACCATGATGCAAACAGAGACTCAATTCCACAACCGCAGGAAATTCTGACTTCGCTTTCCGGTTCATATCTGGCTTCGGGGGACAGTGCGGAATATGATTTTCAAATACCGGCAATTAATCCGGGGGAAAATATTTTTATTGGAGTAATTGATTGTGCCGGAGATGAAAATCCGGCCAGCAACAAAGCTTTTGCGAATATAAGGGGAGTTCCGGTAAATGAGATTCGCGGCGATCTTGCAATCAATGAAATAATGTACACGCCTGTTTCGCCTGAACCCGAGTGGATTGAAATAGTAAACCGGAGTCAGAAAGTAATATCACTAAAGAATTATTGTGTGAGCGATTTAAAGGATACCAACTTAGTAATAGCAAATAATCTGTCGCTTAATCCGGGAGAGTTTTTAGTGATAGCCAGGGATAGCAATATATATCTTAAATATAATCTCACTTCAAAGACAACCATCGGGAATCTCCCACAGTTGAATAACGACGGTGACCGTTTATTGCTGCTCGATTCACTTTACCGGATAATTGATTCGCTTGAGTTTAAAAGTACCTGGGGCGGAAATTCCGGGAAATCTCTTGAGAAAATGGAAATTGACTTTCCCTCAGCCGATTCATCAAGTTGGGGGACTTCCACCTCACCAACTGGTGCAACTCCGGGTTCTTCCAATTCTCTTTCACAAAAACCGGTGGATGTCAGGATAATTTCAGCATGGTCAACTCCTCTTAATCCGGTCATGGGGGATAATGTAACTATTAGTATACGAACAAAAAACAGGGGCACTTCATCAACTGAGTTTTACCTTGAACTTTTTACCGTCGTGAATGATACAATTTCCGGAATGAAACTGGAAACTTCCAATCCGATTACTCTCTTACCAGATGATTCAACTGATCACACCTTCTTGTTTCAAATTCTGAATATTAACACAACAAAAAAATTCATAATAAAAGCCATTGTACCGGATGATGGTAACCTTTTGGATAACTACATTAATCTCTCCATATCTCCCGGGGTGTTATCCGGTACAATTCTGATAAATGAAATAATGTTCAATCCACAAGGGGGCGAACCTGAATGGATAGAATTATTTAACCGGAGTCAGGATACACTTAAATTAAAAGGATGGTCGGTTTCGGATGTTTATACAAGTCCCACTGGGATAACGTTAACTGAAGATATCAAAATTTATCCACATTCATTAATAGTATTATCAAGAGATTCAAGCATTTCTGATTATCATTCATCAATCCCGGGAGGATTCTCTGTCGTTAAAATTCCTCCGCTTAACAACGATAAGGATGGGGTTGTGATTTATGATATTTCAGGGAGAGTGATAGACTCCCTTGTTTACTATCCCGATTGGACTGTCCCGCCGGGAAAATCACTTGAAAGAATTGACATTCAGGAGTTATCAAATATTAAAACAAACTGGAGTTCATCGCTGGATATTGAGAACAGCACGCCCGGAAGAAAAAACAGTGTGACCCCAAAGGAGAATGATCTCTCGGTAACTTTACTTTCTTCGACTCCATCAACTCCATTATATGGAGAAAGTGTACGACTCTCCGCAATTGTAAAAAATATTGGCAAAAATCCGGCTTCATCCTTCAGACTGCTGTTTGAATATGATTCCGATTCAAATAATGTAGCTGATGCACTACTTGAGGACATTTACAATCTATCATTAATTTCAGGTGACTCGGTACAAATCACCACATCAAATTCTCTTCCTCCAATTTATAAAGATGTTCTGACTTCAGTTACGGTATTCTGGTCTGAAGACGAAAATGAGTTCAACAATAAGCTTTTCAAGGTAATTACTCCGGGGTATAAGGAAAAAATAATTGTAATAAACGAATTAATGTACAATCCCGATTCGGGTGGTCAGGAGTGGGTGGAACTTTTCAATCCGACGGGAGATACTGTAAATCTTAAAAACTGGAAAATCAGCGATTTTATTTCTCCATCATCCGGTGTTATAACCACTTCGGATTATTTATTCTTTCCCTCCGGGTATGTTGTGATAAGTAAAGACTCAAGCATCTTGTCCACACACCCCGAATTGTCCGGAAGGTTTTTTCTTGCCTCTTTAGGTTCACTCGGAAATAGTGAGGACGGTGTGTTTGTTTACGATTCCCGCAATACAATAATAGATAGTATGATATATCAAAGCAGCTGGGGTGGTATTAAGGGTTATTCTATCGAACGGCTTTCAGCTGATGGATTCTCCAATGACAGTTCGAACTGGGTTCAGGCAGCAGGTGGATACAAGCATACTATAGGAAAACCGAATTCTTTCAATTACGTTAAATCATATCCGCACAATTCACTGGTTATAAACGAAATCATGTATGAGGCATCTGTCTCTTCAAGCGAATATCTTGAATTCTACAATCCGGGCATGGACACAGTAGAACTTGGAGGCTGGTATATTCTGGATGAAAAGGGGGAGAAATACAATCTCTCGGATTCAGTTTTTGTTTTGCCGCCAAAAGAATATTATCTTTTAATTGCAGATTCAATTCTGTTTAATAAGTTTCCAAATCTTTCCACTTATCCGAATAAGAGGACAGCGGGGAAATCTGATTTGGGTCTCGTTAATACAGGTGAACTGATTCTTCTCAAGGATGCACTCGGAAACACAATTGATTCTTTAGTATATAGCAACAAGTGGCATAACCAGAGTATAAATTTCACTCAGGATAGATCTTTAGAGAAGATAAATCCGGTTATTAACAGCAATGACCGGGGGAACTGGAGTACTTCAGTTAATCTGAATGGTGGAACGCCCGGACAAATTAACAGTATAATAACAACAAACAGCAATATTTCGTCAAAGTTGAGTATTGCTCCCAATCCCTTCTCTCCGGATAATGATGGATGGGAGGACTTCTCAGTCTTTAACTATAATTTGTCTCGTAATGTTTCTCAAATAACAGTCCGGATATTCGATGACAGAGGACGGGAAGTCAGAACCCTTGTTAATAATCAAATATCGGGAAGCAGTGGCTCAGTCGTTTTTGACGGAAGAGATAATAATGGTAACGCGTTGCGGATAGGTATCTACCTGATTTTGCTTGAAGCCAGGGATGACAACAATAATGTCTTTGAGCGGCTAAAGGATGTAGTAGTGGTTGCAAGAAAACTTTAATAAATATTTTTGTGGATTCGGATCTGTAAATGTCAAATAAGTATCGTATAATAGCAGGATTTTCAATAATCATTCTGATTGTGATCATAATCGGCGGATATTTCGTTACCGATATGCTCAAAGGATCGCTACCGGATTATAACTCTGCCCAAGAAGTTAAAGGTATTCGAAGTAATATTGAAATTTATTTTGATTCTCTGGCTATCCCGTACATCTTTGCTGATGATGACGAGGATGTTGCCTTTACTCTTGGATATCTGCACGCGATGGAAAGAATGTTCCAAATGGATGTTATCCGAAGAGCCGGGGCGGGCAGACTAAGTGAAGTCTTTGGAGAAAAAACGCTTCCTTTTGATAAAATGTTCCGGACGGTTGGAATTGAAAAGACCGCACAAAAAATATGGGACAACTCTGATCAGAAAACAAAGAAACTTCTGCTATCATATTCTTCCGGTGTTAATGAATATCTTGCAAAAAAGGGGAAACTCCCCCTGGAATTCAGCATACTGAACTATCAGCCTTACGACTGGACTCCGGTTCACACTTTAATAGTGGTAAGAATGATGGCCTGGGAACTTAATATCAGCTGGTGGACGGATATAGCTTTTTCGGAAATTGTAAGAATGGCGGGGAGGGAAAAAGCACTTAAACTTTTACCCGACTATCCCGAAAATGCCCCGTATATTGTACCCTCTTCCTCATCAAATATATCGGCGATCGGATTGCAAAGCACGGATAGAAAATTCAGAGAATTTTTCGGATTGAAGGGGACGCATATTGGGTCAAACAGCTGGGTGGTTAACGGGAAAATGTCGGCAAGCGGAAAACCGGTGATAGCAAATGATCCGCATCTCACATACACAGCCCCGGGGAAATGGTATGCAGTAATTATTCGAAGTAAAAATTGGAATGCCGAAGGTGTTACTCTTCCCGGAGTTCCGGGGATTGTTATCGGAAAAAATGCAGATATTTCTTGGGCGTTAACCAATGTTATGGCTGACGATGCTGATTTTTATATTGAAAAAATAAACACTAAAGAAAAAAAATATTATAAGAACAACCGGTGGTTTGATCTTAATTACAGAAAAGAAACAATAAAAATAAAAAATCAGAATGATTACACTCTCGAAGTTTACCAAACCGACAGAGGTCCAATAATTTCAAATATACATCCTTACAAAAATTTCCATCCGCATTCATTCGATACAACCTCCGCAATAAGCATGAGGTGGACAGGTAATGAAGTCAGTCATGAATACCGGGCTTTCTATCAAATTAATACCGCAAAGGACTGGAGTTCTTTCCTTTACGGAGTAAAGTTATTTTCAGTACCGGGACAAAATTTCCTTTATGCGGATAAACTGGGGAATATTGGATATGTATGTGGTGCAAAACTCCCAATCCGTGAGAGCAATAACCCGACTTTTATCTATAACGACAACACTTCCGGAGTTGACTGGAAAGGTTTTGTTCCCTTTGAACAGATGCCAAGGATCTATAATCCCTCTGCAAATTATCTCGCATCTGCGAATAACAAAACTGTTCCTTCCTTCCCTTATCATATCTCTAACCTTTGGGAACCTCCTTCAAGGATTGAAAGAATCCATGAACTTATGAAAGAGAAGAAGTTCCATACTCCGGAGGATTTTATGAATTATCAGAATGACTTTCTCTCTCCATTCGCACGACAGATTACCCCGTTCATTCTGAATGCTTTCAAAGATGTTAAAATCAAGGATAAGAATCTTGAAAAAAGTCTGGACCTGTTTTCAAAATGGGATTTCAAAATGGATGGTTCTTACCAGGTTGTTTCTGTTTACCAGGTCTTTTTTAACAAGCTATTAAAAAACACGCTGCTTGACGATCTTGGCTATGATCTCTATAATGAATATTGCTTCGTTGCCAACATTCCATACCGGGCAATAATGCGAATGCTGAAGGACGATTCCGACATTTTTGATGATGTAAAAACCGGTACAAGAGAAACGCGGGATATGATAATCAGAAAAAGTATGTCGGATGCCCTCTCTTTTCTGGAAAATAATTATGGAAGTGATCTGGTGAATTGGCAGTGGAACAGGATGCACAAAGTGGTGTTCAGACATATGTTCAGCGGACAGAATTCGTTTGTTGATGATATAATTAATATAGGGGATTTTGGGATTGGCGGAGATGGTACGACTCTCTTTAATACCGAATATGAATTTTCAATTTATAATTTGGAAAATATTAAACCTGAACAAAATCCATTTGAAAACGTTCTTGGTCCCTCGATGAGATTTATTTTTGATTTCGCAAACGAAGACAGATTTTACCTGGTTCTAACAACAGGTCAGTCAGGACATCCCCTTGGAGGTCATTATCAAGACCATACTGATCTGTGGCGAAAAGCAAAGTACGTTACAATCCACACAAGAGAGGAAAAAATCCGGCAACTGACAAAAAAACTCGAGCTTTTAAGAGGCGATTAATTTTTAGGAATTATTCTGTTTCGTAAACAGATCTTCCAATTCGGGTGATGCATATGTGGTTGTGTAAGTAAGGGTTCCCTCACTCTGGGTTTCAACTTCAACCATAACTCTTACGACTTTACTTCTTTCCCTGAAAAATATCTGAACAGTTGCATCATCACCATTTATGTTCTTCAGCATTTTAATATCCTTCATCTCAAAACCGTATTTACCGGTCACCGTTTCGTAGGACGGGAAATAATTTACTTTAACGAGTCCCTTAGTTTCCTCATTAATAATTTTAAGCAGTTCGTTCTCCATATACTAAATATTTTTTTGTTAAAAAATTTCCAATTCACACAGGAAAAACATAAATTTCAAACTTGAATATCAATTAATTAGTAAAAATAATCACTTTTTTATGAGTATCCAAGCAATTAAGACTGCTGTTAAGAGGAATTCGAATAAAACACATGCTAAACTCCTGCAACGTTTCTTTAAAACCGGCAAGGGAGAGTATGGCGAAGGAGATATCTTTGCGGGCATAAAAGTTCCGGTTCTTAGGCAAATTGCCAAAGCGAACGGAGATACCTCTCTCAGTGAAATCAGGGAACTGATCAAATCTCCAATTCACGAAGAACGCTTTATTTCTCTTGTTTTACTGATGGATAAGTATAAGCATGGAACAGATGAAGAAAGGGAAAAGATCTTCAGGTTCTATATGGAAAATACTAAGTACATTAACAGTTGGGATCTGGTAGATGTTTCCTGTCCAAGAATAGTCGGCAGACATTTGTATGGACGGGGGGAAGAACTGCTTGTCGAAATGGCAAAATCATCCGGTCTTTGGAAGAGAAGAATTGGAATGATATCAACAATGTATTTTATCGATAAAGGCAGTTTTGACACATCATTCCGCATTGCCGAAATTTTACTCCGCGATGAGCATGACCTTATTCACAAAGCCGTAGGCTGGATGTTGCGGGAGATTGGTAAAAAAGATTTTGGTGCGGAATTAAAATTTTTGAAACAGCATTATCATGCGATGCCAAGGACTATGCTACGTTATGCAATTGAAAAATTTCCGGAAGAACTAAGACAACAATTTTTGAAAGGAGAAATCTAATATTATATGGACCATGTAATTCATTCCAAAGTCAGACTCGGACATGTTCATCTAACAGTTGCAGATCTTGAAAGATCCCTGAAATTCTACCGCGACGTACTCGGTTTTGAAATCACTCAATGGTTTGGTGAGTCCGCTGTATTCCTGTCTGCAGGCGGGTATCATCATCATATAGGATTAAACACATGGGCAGGCAAGGACGCTCCCCGTCCTGAAGAAAACACAACGGGACTTTATCACTTTGCAATTCTCTACCCAAACCGTAAAGAACTAGCTCGGATTATACGGCGTCTGCTTGAACTCAACTATCCAATTCAGGGAGCCAGTGATCATGGTGTGAGCGAATCAATCTATATTGAAGACCCGGACGGAATTGGGATTGAACTGTATGTTGACAGGGACAGGGAAGAGTGGCCTGTGGATGATGAGGGGCACTTGAAAATGGTGACCAAACCGATTAATTTGCTTGATTTACTTTCTGAACTCGACAAATATTGATGTGTTTTTTCCCTCTAAGTTGATAATTCGCTTTTTTTAAGTTATTTTTACAAATTATTTTAATATAATTATTGAATGGAGAAACGAAAATGATAAATAAGATAACAGAACTTTTAGGCAATGAAGCCGATGCATTGCTCAATTATACAGCTAAAGTACCAAAAGAAAGAATTCACTTACCGGGACCTGATTTTGTGGACAGAATTTTTGCCCCTTCAGACAGGAACATTAATGTCTTAAAAAACTTACAATGGCTCTTCAATCATGGCAGGTTGTCAGGAACCGGATATATGTCAATACTCCCGGTAGATCAGGGAATTGAACACTCAGCCGGTGCTTCCTTCGCTCCCAACATTGATTACTTCGATCCTGAAAACATTGTTAAATTGGCAGTTGAAGGAGGTTGCAATGCTGTTGCCTCCACACTTGGAATTCTTGGCAGCGTATCCAGAAAATATGCACACAAGATCCCGTTCGTCCTTAAAATAAATCATAATGAACTTTTAACATATCCTAATAAGTACGATCAGATTATGTTTGCGAGCATAGAACAGGCTTGGAACATGGGAGCGGCTGCAATAGGAGCCACAATATACTTTGGTTCAGAAGAAAGCTCACGCCAGATTATCGAAGTCAGTGAAGCTTTTGATTATGCTCACGAACTCGGACTCGCAACTATTCTCTGGTGCTATACAAGAAACAGTGCTTTCAAGTCAGATAAAGATTATCACGTATCTGCAGATCTTACCGGACAGGCAAATCACCTTGGCGTTACAATTCAAGCTGATATTATTAAACAGAAACTTCCGGAAAATAACGGCGGGTATAATTCACTCAAAGGCTATGGAAAAACCCACAAGAAAGTCTATACAGATTTAACTACCGATAATCCTATTGATCTTACAAGATATCAGGTTATGAACAACTATATGGGGCGTGCAGGATTAATTAATAGCGGCGGCGCAAGCGGAGAGAACGACTTTGCCGAAGCTTGTAAAACTGCGGTTATTAATAAGCGTGCCGGTGGAATGGGACTTATCTCAGGCCGAAAAGCATTCCAGCGTCCGCTCGCTGATGGAGTTAAACTCCTTAACCTTATTCAGGATGTTTACCTTACAAAAGAAGTAACCATAGCGTAATTTATATCTGTTTTAAATCAACCGCCCGGAAATTTATACTCCCGGGCGGTTTTTTTTATTAATTTCCCAAACCCCATTAAATTTCAATTACTAATTAACTGTTTTGAAATTCTTTTTCTCTTTCTTTTGAACTTAAAAATAATTATTTTGATTATTAATATTAGTTAAACTAAACACTTGAAAAAATATGAAAATTGTTATTAAAAGCACCCAATTATTAAAAGAATTTCTGAAAAGCGAGCAGGCTGGGGGATTTATTCTGATCGCTTGTACGATCGTTTCTCTGATTATTTCAAATTCTTCACTTGGAACAGCTTATATTGGAATCTGGGAAACCAAAATGTTCGGACATTCAATAGGTCATTGGATTAATGATGCTCTTATGGCTGTCTTTTTCCTTTTGATTGGTTTGGAACTCGAACGGGAAATATATGCAGGGGAACTCTCCGATTTTAAAAAAGCTATTTTGCCCATAAGTGCTGCATTGGGCGGAATGATTGTTCCGGCAGCCTTTTTCTTTTCATTTAATGCAGGACTCTCAACTCAAAGCGGACTCGGTATTCCAATGGCAACGGATATTGCTTTCGCACTCGGTGTACTCTCACTGCTTGGAAAAAGAATTCCACTATCCCTTAAAGTTTTCCTGACTGCATTAGCAGTAATAGATGATCTCGGCGCTATTATAATAATTGCTGTATTCTATACAAAAACCCTTTCAATGATGTATCTGGCTCTTTCACTCGGCATATTTGCAGTCCTGTTAGTTCTTAACAAACTTAAAGTTAACTCCTTAATTCCTTACATACTGGGGGGTATAATAATGTGGTACTTCATGCTGAATTCCGGAGTTCATGCAACTATTACAGGCGTACTGCTGGCATTTGCAATCCCGTTCCGAAAAGGAAACGACTCTTCACCTTCCTATGTCCTTCAGCATTTCCTGCACGCACCGGTTGCATATTTCATCCTCCCCGTATTTGCGCTGGCAAACACTGCAATCATAATTTCAGGTGGATTTTCTGCAATCATCAGTGAACCATTGAGCCTTGGTATCATTGCCGGACTTACCCTCGGTAAACCAATTGGCGTATTTCTCTTCAGCTATGTTTTGATAAAACTTAAATTTTCCTCACTTCCTGACGATGTTAACTTCAAGCAGATTCTGGGAGCTGGTATGATGGCAGGGATTGGCTTTACTATGTCAATTTTCATAACACTCCTTGCGTTCGAAAATCCGGATTATATAGATCTCTCAAAAATATCCGTAATGATAGCATCCCTGTTATCGGGAGTACTCGGATATATAGTTTTGAAAACTGTTTCAGTGGGGAAAGTGTAAGCTTAAATAATTAATAACCGGCTGTCTTTTTTATCGGACAGCCGGAATTTTTCTCTCTCCCTAACTACCCTTCTCCTTCGATCCTCCTTCGATCTGAATACGTACTAAAGCGCCTTAAGGATGCCTAAGGGTTGCCCCCTTCGGGCGTATAAAACCTCTAAAAAAAATAAAAAAAATAATTTGATTTTTTACAAAAAATTTAGTAATTATACTACTCGTATAATGAAATTTTAAAAACGGGGATAATTTTTGTTGATTGAAAAAATTGCAAGAGTAAAAGATAAACTTAGCCTTGTTACTGACTGAGTCTTTCAGAGTTTATTAGGGTAATAATCTCTAATTAATTGTTAACAACATATCAAGGAGGCATAATGAAAAAAATATTCGTTCTTTTCTTTTTACTCACCTTTGCTTCTTTCCTATTCCCGCAAACGGGATGGACAGAAGTGACTAGTGGCACTACTGCAGAACTGCAGGGTATTGACTGGGCAAGTGCAACGGTGGTCTGGGTCTCTGCCGGTGATGGATCCGTTTACAGATCTACCGACGGTGGAACAACTTGGACCCCTGCCGGAACTACCGGTGGTGGAGCAGGTGCTTATGGTATTGCTGCTCTCGATGCTCAGACAGCAGTAGTTTGCTTTGGCCCCAACTCCGGAGCAGGTAAAATCTGGCGTACTACAAACGGCGGGACAAACTGGGTTGAAGTCTACTCAAATGCTTCTGCTTGGTTTAACTTCGTCGATAATGTAAACAGTACTACACTTTGGGCTCAGAGTGACCCGGTTGGCGGCAGTTTCCTGATTCTTAAGTCAATTGATGGAGGCGCTACCTGGAACCCAATTTCATCTACTGTCCCAATGGCTACTGGAGCCGGAGCTTTCCTTTCATTCTATAGAATAGGAAATAAACTCTGGTTCGGTACTTCAACCAGCAACAAAATATTCTATTCAAACAACGGTATTGACGGTCCATGGACCTATTCAACCGCTACCGCCAATAATATAGGAACAGTTGCATTTAATGGTATTGATGGAAATGGTCTTGCCGCTTTTTGGAGCAATTCCACTACCATTAATACAACATCTGACGGTGGACAAACCTGGGCTGCTCAAACCACTGCCATAGGCGCTCCAAGTGGTTTTGATTACATAGTCGGAACCAATAGCGCTTGGGCTGCTACCACAAACGGTATCTGGAGAACCACCGATAACGGAGCTACCTGGACTCAGGATGTTACCCTTTCAACAGGATTAAACTGGGTTAAATTCTATAACGATGCTAATGTTGGTCTCGCTGTTGGTCCGGGTGGAAAAATCTATAAAAGCACAATGTCCGCGATTATTCCTAACACGCTTACCCATACTACCGGAAACATAAGCGCAACTTTCTTTAACACTGGATATATCGGTCACGATTTTTCAGGTGCTGTTGGTGGTGGAGTAGTCGCAGGTACCTATCCTGATGCTATGTACACAGCTGGTATCATGATAGGAGATCCTGTAACAGGAGTTAACGGTATGGTCGGAAGTTTCACTTCTTCAAATCTCCCTGTAATTCAGGATAACGTTAAAGAATATGGAATGTATGGATTCACCAGCAATGCAACCTGGAATCAAATAGCTTCTGCCGGTTACAAGGACAACCTTGCAACTGCTCCCTTTGGACTTATGGTTCATCAGGAAAGCTTCTCCGCAGCAAACGATAAATTCGTTATCGTCCGCTATCGAATTGTAAATAACACCCTTACTGCTAAGAACAATCTTCGTGTTGGCGTTTTTGCAGACTGGGATGTAGGATTAACCAACTACGCAAAGAACAGAGGTGGTGTTGATCCTTCAACCAACATGGTTTATCAGTATCTAAACACAGCACCCATCAACGATCCAAACTATTATGGTTTAGTTGCTCTTAACGGAATGACCGGTGGAAAAGTAGCTGCTGATTTTGCGTGGACTACCACATCCCTGCGTACTGATCTATTCAACTTAATCACAACAGTTGACACAAATCCAATTACCGCTGATGCTGATTATCGTTCCTACATTGGTGCAGGTCCTTTCAATATTCCCGTTGGAGGAGAACAACTGGTTGGCTTTGCTATCGTCTATGGTTCGTCACTACAAGATCTCCAGGCTAACGCACTTCTCGCATATCAGAAAGGTGCTTCGTTGGTCCCCGTTGAACTTACTTCATTTGCGGCATCTGTTAATGGCAACATAGTTGATCTAAAGTGGACTACCGCAACAGAGATCAATAACCAGGGATTCGAAATCGAAAGAAGGATAGTCGACATCAATTCTCCTTGGGTCACGGTTGGATTTAAATCCGGTGCCGGCTCTACAACTTCAGAAACAAACTATTCTTTCTCTGAAGATATTAGTCTTCTTGGTGCAACAAAATTCGCTTACAGACTGAAACAAATTGACTATAATGGACAATTCAAATACAGCGATGAAGTTATGGTTGACTATACTGCACCCGTTAGTTACTCTCTCACACAGAACTATCCAAATCCGTTCAACCCATCCACAACCATTAAATATCAATTACCCTCAGACAAATTCGTTTCTCTAAAAGTATTCAACTCCTTAGGAGAAGAAGTTCAAACATTAGTAAACGGACTTGTAAAAGCAGGTTCACATCAGGTTGAATTTAATGCTAATGGACTTTCAAGCGGCATTTATCTCTATGTTCTGCGTGTCGGTGAAGACGAATACGTAAAGACCATGAAGATGATACTAATGAAATAATCAAAAAATCTTCTAAAAAAAAGCCCCGCGAAAGCAGGGCTTTTTTATTATTAGGGCAAATCTCAAATTATAATCTTTATTAGAGTAATCACATAAATAAAAATTAAAAAAATATTTATTTTAAATTTGCTTTTTAAAAATAATTGTCGTAACTTAGTAAATGCGTTTTTTGACATTATGAACACAATCTGATACGAAGTAAAAAATATTTCATTTTTTTTGAAATATTACTTGACATTGATTGAAAAAAATGTTAATTTTGAAGCCCTCTTTTTAGAGGATATGTTCTTTGAGAGAATGAGAGATTTAACGATAAAGTTAAATAGTTTCAACCGGCGAACTAAATACGCCAGAGTACACAAGGTTTAAACTACAACGGAGAGTTTGATCCTGGCTCAGGACGAACGCTGGCGGCGTGCTTAACACATGCAAGTCTACGAGAAAAAGGTAGCAATATCTTGATTAAAGTGGCGCACGGGTGAGTAACACGTGAGCAATCTACCCTTGGATTTGGAATAACCCGTCGAAAGACGTGCTAATACCGAACGACACGCGGGAATCGCATGGTTCCTTCGTTAAAGTTGCAGCAATGTAACGTCCAGGGATGAGCTTGCGTCTGATTAGCTAGTTGGTAGGGTAATGGCCTACCAAGGCGACGATCAGTAGCTGGTCTGAGAGGATGATCAGCCACACTGGAACTGAGACACGGTCCAGACTCCTACGGGAGGCAGCAGTGAGGAATATTGGGCAATGCCCGCAAGGGTGACCCAGCAACGCCGCGTGGAGGATGAAAGCCGTAAGGTTGTAAACTCCTGTGAGAGGGGACGAATGATTACGTTTCGTAAGGAACGTGAAGTGACTGTACCCTCAGAGGAAGCCCCGGCTAACTACGTGCCAGCAGCCGCGGTAATACGTAGGGGGCAAGCGTTGTCCGGATTTACTGGGTGTAAAGGGCGCGTAGGCGGGTTGATAAGTTAGAGGTGAAATCCTGCGGCTTAACCGCAGAACTGCCCCTAATACTGTCAATCTTGAGTTCAGAAGAGAGAAGCGGAATTCCAGGTGTAGTGGTGAAATACGTAGATATCTGGAAGAACACCAGTTGCGAAGGCGGTCTCTTGGTCCGTTACTGACGCTCAGGCGCGAAAGCGTGGGTAGCAAACAGGATTAGATACCCTGGTAGTCCACGCTGTAAACGATGAATACTAGGTGTGGGGGGACTGACCCCCTCCGTGCCGGAGTTAACACAATAAGTATTCCACCTGGGGAGTAC
>JAAYVN010000100.1 GCA_012517155.1 Ignavibacteriales bacterium
TAAGCATCATCTCATTGACACGCTCGAATTCCGCAACCTTAAAATCCGCAGAGACTTTGCGCTCATGAGACGTGAAATGTGTGCCTTCGACGCCTTCTATCTCCTGAGCGAAAAGTACTCCTTAAGCTTCGAAACAATCCGTACAATCCTCTTCAGAAGCAGCCGACGTAAATATTATTGAATATCCCCTCCCTTAACCAAAGGGAGGGACAGGGAGGGTTTAACGTATCCATTCATCCGACTGTGTCGGAATTCATCCATTCTTTTCTCTTCATCTTTTAACCTCTTAGCCTTTTAACCTCTTTACCTCTGCCTCTGCCTCTACCTCTACCTCCTCCCCCAGGGTTGCCCCTAACTTGCCTCTGCCATGCCTCTGAATACGTACTTCCTTCCCACAACAGCAGTCCGCATGATAGCTTTTAGCATTGTTAAATGACATCCGTTTTTGTAAATTACTTTGCTGATTTATTTTATTGTCTAAAATATCGTTTTTAGATTATTTTTAAGGTTTTAGGCGATTTCTAAAGTGAAATTATTTGAGTTTGAAACAAAATCAGACTCCGGTGCGTTTAAATGACAGTATAAAAAGGAATATAAATGGAAGGAAATTTTTCGGACAGACTTCAGGATGTGATCAGGCTTAGCCGTGAGGAAGCTTTACGGCTGGGACATGATTATATCGGCACAGAGCATCTTTTACTCGGATTAATCCGCGAGGGAGAGGGTGTAGCACTTAAACTGCTCCGCAATCTTGATTGTGATTTAGTCCGGCTGAAAAAAGCTGTTGAGGAAACAGTCAGACCTTCGGGCGGTACTTTGACCATAGGTAATATACCTTTGACTAAACAAGCCGAAAAGGTGCTGAAAATTACCCAGATTGAGGCTAAAATTTATAAGGCTGATATTATCGGTACTGAACACTTGCTCCTTTCCCTCCTTAGGGATGAGGATAATGTTGCTACCCAGATTCTTCATCAGTTTAATGTCGATTATGATAATGTGAGGAATGAGTTAAATGTCCTCCTCTCCTCAAAAGAACCAAAAGAATCCCAGAAACAGTCCGCTTCTCCACAGATTGACAGAAAAGTGGAGAAAACCAAAACCCCCGTGCTGGATATTTTCGGCAGGGATTTGACCAAACTTGCGCTCGAAGATAAACTGGATCCGATTGTTGGCAGAGAAAAGGAAATTGAAAGGGTGGCACAGATTCTTAGTCGCAGAAAAAAGAATAATCCCGTCCTTATCGGCGAGCCCGGCGTTGGAAAAACCGCAATTGCAGAGGGGCTGGCATTAAGAATTGTTCAGAAAAAAGTCCCCAGAATCCTCCATGAAAAACGGGTGGTTACTCTGGATCTCGCTGGCTTGGTCGCCGGTACTAAATACCGAGGGCAGTTTGAAGAGCGCATGAAAGCTCTGATGACTGAACTTGAAAAGGCTAAGGAAGTCGTCCTTTTTATTGACGAGCTTCATACTATTGTTGGCGCTGGCGGTGCTTCTGGATCCCTGGATGCATCCAATATGTTTAAACCCGCTCTCTCCAGAGGAGATATTCAGTGTATCGGCGCTACCACTATGGATGAATACAGAAAGTACATCGAGACGGACGGCGCGCTGGACAGGAGATTTCAAAAAGTAATGGTCGAACCCCCCTCATATGACGAGACCCTTAAGATACTCGAGTATATCAAATTCAAGTATGAGGAACATCACCATGTAAGATATACACCCCAGGCAATCGAGGCATCCGTTAAACTAAGCAGCAGATATATTACCGACAGGCACTTGCCCGACAAGGCGATTGATGTCCTCGACGAGGCAGGCTCCAGAGTCCATATGGGCAATTATGAGGTGTCGGAGGAAATTCTCTCCCTTGAAGCCGAGATTGACGATGTCAGGAGGGATAAATCTCAGGTTGTGAAACGTCAGGACTATGAGGAAGCCGCCAGGCTTAGGGATAAGGAACGAAGACTCCAGAGTGACCTTGAGATTGCCAAGCGCGAATGGGACGCAAAGATTAAAGAAATTGTCCACGAGGTTGGGGAGGAGGATATCGCTACGGTAGTGGCTATGATGACCGGAATCCCTGTTAACCGGGTCGCTCAAACTGAATCCGAAAAACTCCTGAATATGGAAGAGTCCTTGAAAGCTTCCATTGTTGGTCAGGATGAGGCTATCAATAAACTGACTAAGGCAATCCGCAGAGCTAGAGCGGGATTAAAAAGTGAAAAGCGGCCTATCGGGACCTTCATATTTTTAGGACCTACAGGCGTTGGTAAAACCGAACTTTGCAAAGTACTCGCGAAGTACCTGTTCGATTCGGAGAATGCTCTCGTCAAGATCGATATGAGCGAATATATGGAGAAGTTCTCCGTTTCCAGACTGGTTGGGGCGCCTCCTGGTTATGTCGGATATGATGAGGGGGGGCAGCTTACCGAAAAAGTAAGGCGAAAACCATACTCCGTGGTCTTGTTTGATGAGATCGAAAAAGCCCATCCCGATATTTTCGGTATCCTGCTTCAGGTACTTGATGAAGGAATACTGACTGACAGCATCGGCAGGAAGGTGGACTTTAAGAACACAATTATTATTATGACATCGAATGTGGGGGCAAGGGATATTAAACCAATCGGCTCACTCGGATTTTCACTGGATGAAAAACGGGATGCTTACTCAAGTATGAAAAATACCGTTGAGGATGCTATGAAAAAATTGTTCAATCCCGAATTCCTTAACAGGATTGATGAGTCAATTGTCTTCAGAGCCCTTGATAAAAAGGATATCATTCAGATCATTGATATTGAGCTGAAGGACCTGATCAAAAACCTTAAGGATCAGAACATGACTTTAGTCCTTGATGAATCGGCTCGTAATTTCCTCGCGGATAAGGGATTTGATCCAAAGTTCGGCGCAAGACCTTTAAGGCGGGCAATTCAGCAATATGTGGAAGATCCCCTGGCGGAGGAAATCCTGAGAGGGACTTTCAGGGATAAGCAGGTGGTTATTGCAAAGCATATCACGGGGAGTGATCAGCTTGTATTTATCGAACAAGAAGAACATCCCATAAGTACAGAATAATAACATAACCGTGATTATTTTAAAAGTCGGGTACTTTTGTGCCCGGCTTTTTTATTAACCAAAAAACAACATATTCCGCAGCCATTAAATCGGGCGAAATCATTTTCTCCGTTCCCTATTTTATTAACCACTTCCAACCTTCTGGATCTTAATTCTGATAATTCCCGGTTTTTTGCATTTTTTGCAGGGGAGAAATATGCGGATATTTGTATATTGTATACAAAATACAGTGTACATAAATGCTGAAAATATCGAAAATATGCGTTTTTTAATGAATATACAGAAAAAGAGAAGGCATAACAGTAAAAAATATTTAAACTTTTTGTCATTTTTAAGTTGCACAGGTTAAAATGGTTTGGTATTTTAGCACTAATAGTTTGGAATAAAAAGCTAAACTATTTTGTATTTATAATGAATGGAGTAATGTATGCATAAAATTCGCTTACTTATATTTATTTTGTTTGCCCTTGCAATTGCAAATCAGAATGTTTTAGCACAGGCAAGCGGAAAAATATTAGGGAAAATCACAGATGCCGAAACGGGAGACGCGATTCCTTTTGCAAATGTTCTGGTCGAAGGAACAACCCTTGGCGCGGCAGCAGACCTTGATGGTAACTATGCAATATTAAATGTACCCCCGGGGGTTCATAGAGTAAGTGCATCAGTCGTTGGTTATCAAAAGAAAATTGTTAACGAAGTAAGAGTTAGTACCGACTTTACCACCAAACTCGATTTTCAGTTAACTTCAGGTGCTATAGACCTGCCCCCTGTTATTGTTCAGGGTGAACGTAATCCACTGATCAGGCAGGATTTGACTAATCCCACAGTATCCATAAATGCTGAGAATATTCAGGAGCTGCCCGTTGATCAGGTGAGCGATATCATTAAACTTCAGGCTGGCGTTGTTACCGGTAATGACGGAACAATTCACATCAGAGGCGGAAGATCCAATGAAATAGCTTTCACTCTGAACGGAATTTCCCTGAACGATCCTTATGAAAATATGAGTTCTATTGGAATAGCCACTAATGCCGTTCAGGAAGTTTCTGTTTCAACCGGAACTTTCAGCGCACAGTACGGAAACGCTCTCAGCGGTGTGGTCAATTATGTTACCAAGGAGGGGGGCGAAAAGTATAATTTCAGCTTAAAGGGCTATGCAGGTGATTATCTTGTTTTTGGTAATCAAAGAAAAGATCTCTTTCCCCAGATAGAGAAATTGGATTTCCTTAACCGCGCTCGCGGTGAAGCCACATTCGGCGGACCAATTCCTTTCCTTAAAGATGGAAGGTTTTACTTCAGCGGAGTATTTGAGAATTTCAAAGGGATTTATGCAGGGCAAAGATTATATATGCCTTCAGATTCATATCTCACACCGGATAATTTCTCGAGCACCGATTCAAGAAAAGGGAAATCAACCGATGCTTACTTCTTTAATCCTTACAGCCCCACAAGTGACGGAAATCCTACCGGAGACGGTCAATGGGTTTCTATGAATACTTCCAGAAGCCTGAATGTGCAGGGTAATTTAAGCTACAAATTCTCCCCTACCTTCAAGATGAAGTACGAAGTTGTATATGATAAAGGTGAATCGAGAGATTACGACAGATCTTACCTCTTCAATCCCGACGGTAAAGGTAAAAATTACAGCGACGGATTGATGAACGCAATTGACTTTACACATACGGTAAATCAGTATATATTTTATACAATTAAATTCTCCACAGGATTTAATAACGGCAAATATTATTTATATGAGGATCTGAACAACCCCGGTTACCTACCTAACCTCTATAGCAGAACAATTGGAAACACCGTATTCTATTCAGGCGGTACAGAGAACTGGCGTTCTTTCAGAAAAACCTCAACCCACAGCGCTAAGGGAGATCTTGTCGCCCAGTTGTGGAAAATACACGAATTTAAGACCGGCTTTGAGGTAAGGCTCCACGAACTGGACTATGAAGGATACAGTGTTGAGTTTGGTAAATTAGCAACCGATGGCAGTTTTGATGCCAATCTTACTCCAAACGACCTCTTATATGATTCAACATTTGTACTGCAGAGAAGAAAGCCATCCAGTCCTTCCTTATATACACATTATAACTTTAAACCGCGCAGCATTGCTGCATATCTGCAGGACAAAATTGAATTTGAATCCAGTTTTATTCTCAATGCAGGTTTAAGATATGAGTATTTTGATCCAAACGCAAAATACAATAAAGAGTTGTCCAAAAATCTCGCAGACGAGCAGTTTGGATTTATGAATTCATACCTGGAAGACGCCGAGGCAAAGCATACCATATCCCCGAGAGTAAGCATGTCCTACCCCATAACTGACAGGGCTATTATCAGATTAAGCTACGGTCATTTTTATCAGACGGGATCACTCTCAAGCCTCTACTCAAATTATCAATATTATGTTACAAACGTTGGATCCACTCCATCATTCGGCAATCCAAACGTCGAACCTCAGAAATCCATTCAATATGAAGTCGGTCTCCAACAACAATTGACTGACGATTTCAAAATGGACATTACCGCTTATTACAAGGATGTTAGAAATTACATTTATACGCAGACAATTTACACTGCTTCAGGAAGACAATATTACATGTTAAGCAACCTGGCTTACGCTAACTCACGGGGAGTGACACTATCATTCCTTAAGAGAAGAGTACCCGGAAGTTTATTCTCTGCATCACTCGATTATACCTTCTCGATTTCGGAAGGGAACAGAACCGAGCCTACTGATGATCTCTTCTTCAGCGAGGCATCAGGAAAACAGAGCGAAACTTTTCTCGTTCCGCTTAGTTTTGACAGAGCCCATGTTATAAACGGTACAATTGCATTAACCGATCCGGCAAACTGGAATTTAGGATTGGTTTTCTCGTTGCAGACAGGAACCCCTTACACACCAAGTCTGCCTTCGAACCTTGTTCAGGTAGTTTACTCGCAGAATTCCGACGGACAGCCGATGAACTTTAATGTTGACCTTAAATTCGAAAAGTATTTTTCATTCGGACCTTTTGACTATACCTTATTCCTCCAGATCGAAAATCTGCTGGATACCGAGAACGAAAGATATGTTTACGCAAGTTCAGGAAGAGCATTATCCAACGTTGAACAGATCCAAAGTCCATATGAATTCAACGATATAAGGACAAGAATTAACAGAAACGATCCGGGATTAATGAACATCGGCTATATTGACGGTTATTACAGCAAACGACCGGAACGAGTTTCCCGTCCAAGGGAAGTCAGATTAGGCTTTTCTATTATTTTTAACTAATGATGTTGATGAGGAATAATATGAACAAGAAATTAAGATTTGTTTTACAATTATTCATAGCAGCGGGTTTGATGCTCAGTTTTGCTTATGCGCAACCGAAGGATCAGTATGGTAACTGGGACATCAAAAAGATGAGCTATGAAGATATGGTAAGGGTATTCGGAGACATTATGAAACCCGGAAAGGTTTATAAAGTTGATGGAAATCCCAAAGAGATAAAAGAAGTAATTATTAAAGGAAATAAAATCACCACCGTTGTGTTCAACTACGGAACAATCTGTAAACCAAACTACCTCGATAACATTGGTGATGTGGTCTGGCAGGGCTTGGGATACGGATTTGAATTCGGTCCTGTTGTTGCTGCAAAAGTGTTAAATCCCAAAGACGGAGGAGGATTTGATACTCTGCTGATAGTGAGCGATGCACATGTGCTTACGGGGCAAGGTTCCTACTCTCCCGATCTTCAGTTAAAATGGGGTTGGTTACCAAAGGCAGGATATACAGATCCCAACCAAAAAGAAGTTGCTAGACTCAATGCCCCTGATGTGAACGGAGACGGAAAACCTGATTCATGGCCTGAGAGATGGTATTCTCCCGGTGCAGGTAAATATGTTTGGCCCGCATTCCTGGGTGATCAGTCCACCGCACCTGACGAAGAAGTGTTTTATGTGATTGATGATTACACAAACAAAGAAATGCCCTATTTCCCATTTCCAAGTGACACCACTAAGAGAGGACTTGGTCTGGATGCTGAGGTCAGAATTATTCAGTTTAATAACCCGTTAGCAGAGGACATTTTATTTCTTGTTTATCAGGTAACAAACGCCAGCGAAAAGGACATTCCCGAAATTTATTTCGGCATGCACGGAGATCCCCACATTGGCGGCAGCGGGGATTACAATGATGACAGGGCTTACTTCATACCACCTGAAGGTTCTTTGGCAGATGATTATCCCCAGAGATCAAGAAGCATGGTTTATGGCTGGGACGATGACATGAAAGGTACAGGTGGAAGACCCGCAGGATATTTCGGATGGAAATTCCTGGAATCTCCTTCAGATGCATTCAACGGTCATGACGATGACGATGACGGTATCGTTGATGAAACCCCCTTCAACAGTGCAGGGCAATATGTGGATGGAATTGTTATTCCTCTGATTACCCCGGATATTGTTGACGTTACAAAGTACACCAACACTTATGGTGCTCCAAAACCTAGGTGGGCTGGGGATGAAGATGGTGACTGGGATCCGGAAAGCCATGATGTTGGTATTGACGGAATTGGTCCCGATTCACCAAATTATCCAGGTCCCGATTTCGGTGAAGGTGACGGAAAACCTACACAGGGTTGGTACATGGATACAGATAATAGTAATGATTATGAAGTTGGTGAACCAATTTCCGATGAACGATTAACCGGATACAAATGGGCCGGGTCGGAATTAAACTTCGGTTTAAGAGATATTTCCGAATCTGACCAGATGGGACTCAGAACATTCCACGCAGCTGTTTATACAAATGCACTCCCTAACGTTCCCAAAAACAAGACGTTGATGTGGGAATGGTTATCCTCGGATACAATCGATGCAAACCAGGAATTATTAACCGCTCCCGGCGATAACGTGTTTAACTTTGGTACCGGTCCCGGAAAGCTTGGTTTAAAGAGTGGTGAGACTCAAAGATTCTCGATGGCTATTCTGTTCGGAGATAATCTGAATGATTTAGTTCTCAATGCCGAAACATCCACAAGAGTTGTTGAAGCAGATTATCGTTTTGCACAACCCCCGTTAAAACCAAACGTAAGAGGAGTTGCAGGTGATGGTCGTGTTACAATATACTGGGACACGCGGTCTGAATCATCCGTCGATCCTTTGACCAACCGAAAAGATTTTCAGGGTTACAAGATATACAGAAGCAGGGATTTTACTTTCTCGGATGTATATAAGATTACTGATGGAAACGGAATACCATTCTTAGGACAGCCCCTTTTTGATGTGAATACCGGAAAATATGCACAGTGGGATCTGATTGACTCACTCCAGGGATTTCATCCTGTTGAATATACTGGCAGAGCAGTAAAATACTTTGTCGGAAACAACACCGGTTTGGTACACGAGTATGTTGACTCCACCGTAAAGAACGGAATAACCTATTATTATGCAGTTGTTGCGTATGACGGAGGAAGCCTGGAAACCGGAAAAGAACTTCCCCCAACGGAAACACAGTCAGTTATTCAGAAAGATCCGATAACGGGCAAACTGATTTATGATGTTAATACATTTGGAGTTACACCAAATCCGCTTGCTTCAGGATATCTTGATGCCTCAGTTGGTGTAAACGGTTTTATGACTCCGCTTAACAATACAAACTCAACCGGAGAAGTAACAGTCAGAATTCATGATGAACTTCAGGTTGAGGACAAGAAATACTACCTGAACTTTGATGAAGACAATGTATATAGTGTTAAGGATTCAACAGGGACAACAGAAACATTTATCTCCAAAGACACAGTTTTTGTTAATCTGAAAAACCAGAATATTGTTGAAGGAAGCTTTGTACTTAGTGATATGCAGGGTAATATTATACCGCCGGCAAACTATGGATTAAACACTGTAAGCGGTAAGATAAAAGGAACTTCGGTTGGAAGTATGCCTGCTGGACAGGAATTCAAGGCAACTTACCGCTTCTATCCTGTATTCAGAAGCAACTATGTTGAGGGACAGGATGCAAATGATATTTTCAGCGGAATGAGAGTCTACGTAAAGAATGATTCGCTTGGACTTGATCACCCGGGAACTGGATTCAAGCGGGCTGAAATAAACCTTTTCGATACAATTTATTATTCCACTGTAGGAACCTTTGAAAAGTACCGTGCTGACTGGAAAATTGAGTGGATTGGTTATGATACGCTGGCTAACGGATACTACAAAGGAGACACAGTAAGAACGACCCAGAACTTTGTAATAACCTGTCCTTTCAAGATAATCAACTACTGGGAAAACAAACCCGCAAATTACCTCGTGAAGGAATTGATTACCACCAGGAACAACAAGAGATGGGACATTGGAGAGAACATTATTCTGAGAGGAACCACAGCAACCGGTAACAGAACAAGTTATGAACTTGAAATAAAATTGCCTAAAGATTCAACTGCTGTTCCCGTGTTACCTGCATCTGGAGATGAGTACTGGGTTAGAACCACTAAACCTTTCCAGAAGGGGGACTTATATACATTTGAGACAAAAGCAGCCGAATACAAACCAGGTGATAATCCCGGATTGTTAAGCAACATATATGTGGTACCGAATCCTTATGTTGGATTTGCTGATGCTGAGGAACCGGGACGAACCTCGACCCTTAGAGGAGAGAAAGTTGTACAATTCAGAAATCTGCCTACGAAGTGCACAATCAGAATATATACAATCACCGGTGAGCTAGTACAAACCATTCAGAAGGATGATGTGGGAAGTATAGCTGCGTGGGATCTGCTTTCATACGAAGGACAGAGAGTGGCTTACGGAGTTTATATATATCATATTGAAGCTCCGGGTGTTGGGGAAACAATAGGCCGATTAGGAGTAATAAAATAGTATTAAATGTTAAAAGCCGGAAGTTGTAATGGCCTCCGGCTTGAAAATTAAAGTTAAACATTTAAAATCGAAGGTATTATGAAAAGAAATTTAATTATTAGTTTGACGTTGATATTGTCAATAGTATTTCTTTCCGAATCAAATGCACAGCTTACAAGAAGCACTGCAAAGGTAGGAACTACGGTTGCACAATTCTTAAAAATTGGTGCGGGAGCCCGGGCGATTGGCATGGGCGGAACCTATGCCGGAATTAGTGATGATATTTATGCCGTTTACTGGAATCCTGCTGGTATTGCCAGGACTACAGGAGCCGGACAAGTTGCCTTTAACCATGCTAACTGGTTGGCAGACATCAGCTATGATTTTGCCGCTGCATCACTTAATATTGAGGGTTTGGGAACTATGTTCGCTACTTTTACATCTCTGGGAGTGCCCGAAGATAAAGTTAGGACTTTTGAGTTTCCCGAAGGTGACGGAAGAGTCTGGGATGCGAAATCACTGGCTATTGGACTCGGTTTTGCAAGGATGCTGACAGACAGGTTCGCCATAGGATTCCATTTCAAGTATCTGCACGAAGGTATCTGGAATACTTCAGCTAACGGATTTGCGATAGATATCGGAACTTACTATATAACCCCGTTTAATGATATGATAATTGGCGCAAGCATTTCCAACTTCGGTACGAAGATGCAGCTGGACGGAAGAGATATTCTGTTCAATTATGATCCGGACAATAATCCTGATACTGGTCCCAACAATGTCCTGTCCAAATATGAAATGGGTAATTTCGATTTACCGTTGACATTCAGACTGGGTTTGGCTATGGATGTGATTAAATACTCCTCATTCAGAGTAACCACTGCATTGGATGCTGTACATCCCAATGACAATACGGAATATTTAAATGGCGGACTTGAAGTAGCTTATGACGAGATGATTGCATTAAGAGTGGGTTACAAATCATTTCTACTAAGAGATACCGAACAGGGACTAACATTTGGCGGTGGAATAAATTATCAGGTAGCTCCCGGATTTTCTATTATGATTAACTACGGATGGGCTGATTTCAACCGGCTTGAAAATGTTCAATTTGTCGATTTAGGAATTAAGTTCTAAAAACTTTCATCCCCCTCTCTGTATTGAGAGGGGGATTTACTTATTTGAAAAGATCCGATTTAACGAAATTAAACACACTGCTTATCAGAAGATTCGGAATACCGAAAAGAAATTCAGAATTCCCTGATCCTCTGTCAATGCTGATTGGCACAATCCTGTCTCAAAACACCAACGATAACAACTCCTTCAAAGCCTACAACAATTTAGTAATGAAATATCCCACGTGGGATATGCTTGCCGGTACTAAAACTCAAGAGATTGAAAAAGTAATCCGGGTTGCAGGATTAGGTAATCAGAAAGCTAAAGCTATAAAGAAAGTTGTAAAATATCTGCTTAATTCAAGAGGCGAAGTGAGTTTAGACTACCTGAGAGACAGGGATAATCAATCAGTCCTTGAAGAACTGGTTTCTCTGGATGGGGTGGGGTTGAAAACCGCAAGCTGCGTTTTACTTTTCTCATTGGACAGAAACATTTGTCCCGTGGATACCCATGTTCACAGGACTATGAACAGGATCGGTTTGGTTAAAGCATCGGCTCCTGATAAAACTTTTATGGCTATAAATCAAGTACTGCCGGAGGGAATTGGACACCAGCTTCATACGAACCTGATAAAACTGGGGAGGACTTATTGTAAACCCTCAAATCCATTGTGCAAAAGTTGTCCGGTAGAAAAGATATGCAAATTTGAAAAGAAAACTGATAAAGAGGGAAAAATTGAAGAGAAAAATTTCATGCTGCTTGATAATATTTAATCAGGCTATTCCCGATTCAGGAAATTAATAACACCAGCGGCAGAATTCTCACCATCTATAGCAGCCGAAACAATACCCCCGGCATAACCGGCCCCTTCCCCGGCAGGGAATAAACCTTTTATTTCCGGGTGCATATAAGTTTCCTTATCCCTTGGAATTCTGATCGGAGAACTTGTTCTGGTTTCAGGAGCAAGCATAATTGCCTCCGATGTAACATATCCTTTCATCTTGTTGTTAAAGACCGCAAGGGAAGATTTAAGCGATTCAATAATTGGCTCAGGGTAAATCGCTTCAAGCGGATGAGACACGATTCCGGGTATATACGAAGAAGCAGGGAGTGCATCCGAGATGCGTGAATTGAGGAAATCTGTAACTCTCTGGGCAGGAGCAGTCTGTGATTTGGGACCCATTTCCGTGCACTTATGTTCGATGCTTTTTTGAATTTCAACACCCGCAAATACCCCATATTTTTCAAAAGGTATAAGATCTTTTTCCATCACCTGTGCAACCAGTCCCGAATTAGCGAATGGTGAATTGCGGCGTGACAAAGACATGCCATTTAATACAAGTTCATTCGGTGCTGTTGAAGCGGGCACCACCAAACCACCCGGACACATACAGAAAGAGAAGACCCCGCGTTCTTTGGTCTGACAGGTGAGGGAATAGGAAGCAGGAGGAAGATGCTCGCTCTTGTTTTTTGTGTGGTATTGAATTTCATTGATCAGAGGTTGGGGATGTTCAATACGAACTCCTAATGCAAATAATTTCTTTTCAATCAGTATATTCTTTTTTGCAAGAAGGTAGTAAATATCGCGAGCCGAGTGACCGGTTGCAAGTATAACAGCGTTGGCAAGGAACTCGTTTGTGTCATTTGTTCTGACACCCAATATTTGACTCTCCGAAATTACGAAATCAGTAACTCTTGAATTAAAATGAATTTCACCACCAAATTCAATCAATTTTTGCCTGATATTCTTAATAATAACAGGGAGTTTATTTGAACCGATGTGTGGATGAGCATCAATGAATACATCCTGGTTAGCGCCGTGTTGAATCAGAATTGATAAAATTCTTTTAACGTCACCCCTCTTATTTGAACGAGTATATAGTTTTCCATCGCTGTAAGTACCTGCACCCCCTTCACCAAAGCAATAATTAGAATCGGGATTAACAACGTCGAATTGCTGAATACTTCTTAAATCACGACGACGCTGGTTTACATCTTTTCCTCTTTCAATTATGATGGGTTTTATTCCATTTTCCATCAATTTAAGGGCTGCAAACATCCCCGCTGGACCAAAACCAACAATAATTACACTTTTCGAGTGATTAACTTTTTGTAATTCAATGAAAGCATACGGAGATTCCAGGGGCTCTGCTATCCCAACTTCATAAAGTAAACGGAAAAGTGTTCGTTTATTGCGGGAATCTATTGACTTTCGGATGAGTTGCAGATAGAGATGATTATCATCGGATAAATTCAATTGAGTCAATATCCTGGACCTGATTAAATCAGGATTATTGATCTCGTCGGGGTGCAGAGTAATTTCAATTCTGGTTTTCATATAAATACAATTAATTATACAAATTTAACACTATAATTATTATAAACAGCACACTTGTTTAATAATAACGAAAATACCGGGTAAAGATTCAAGAATCGTTTTTTTTCACCATAAGAAAAAGTAAGAATTAGAATTTGTTATTAACTTAAAATATTATATTTTTTAAGTATTATTTTTTATTAATTGGAGATAAAATGGAAATTACTGATAAAATTCTTGCGGAAATGAAAAAAGCAAAAAAACCATTAAGCGCCGGTCAAATTGCTGAGTTAACAGGAGTTGACAGAAAAGAGATAGATAAAGCGATGAAAGTACTGAAAACAACAGGGAAAATATCATCTCCCAAGGTCTGTTACTGGGAACCGGCAAAGAAATGATTTTTTATATGATAACGTCATAAAAAACATAATTGTATTAATTCAATGGTTTTTTCTTGATTTTGTCTCAATATTTTAATATTTTAATAAGGTATTTGGTTTAACCTTTTTTTGTTTTGTACTTTTTAACCGGAGGATGCATGAGAAAGCTGATATTAATAGCCACTATTATATTGGTGACTTCGACGATAAATTTCGGACAGGTATATATCCAAAGCTGGGGACTTGGGTTTGGATTCCTCTATCCAAGGTATATCGCAGCGGATGTGATCCCTACCGATTTCAGCTATGGAGGGTATTTATCTCTTCAACATGAATTCAGTGAGCATGTGGGAGTCAGGTTAAAAGGTTACTATGCAGAATTAAAATCTGAAAAACCGGAAATTATATCAACCCTGATGGGGGGAGGCCTGGATTTAATATACTCATTTGTTCCATGTGAACCGGTTTCTCCATATATGGGATTTGGTTTTAACGGTTTTACTGCTGCAGTTGAAAAAGCTACACTGGTAAAAAATAAAACCTACTATGCTTATCAGTTTAACCTTTTAGGCGGGGTAAACTGGAGTTTAGGCGAAGGGGCAAAATTCAAGACGGAAATAGGTTACCATACAGTTTCTGAGGATCAATTTGACGGCGTAAATGGGCCATCAGGTGGTTTTCTAGGAGGCGGGCAAGATGCATATATGTCATTTGAGGTGGGATTCCTTATTTATCTTAACCTCGACGAAGCGTCAAAATTCTGCGATATATACAAGGGAATACCCAAGTACACTCCAACGATAGTGGATTACAACAGAATAGAAAGAATAGTAAAACAAAATTCTCCCAAAACGGAAGGAATTGATTATAACCGGATTGAAGAGATAATCAGAAGATATGCTGAACAGAAACCAACAGAAGAAACAAAAAAGAACTGGGTTTTGATTGGAGTTAACTTTGAATCAGGTAAGAGTACATTGACCGCTGAGGCATATCCAATCTTAATAAATGCAGTATCGGTATTATTGTTAAATCCCGAGTTAAACGTTGAGATTCATGGTCATACAGATAATGTTGGAGGAGCAGAACTGAACAGGAAGTTGTCAATTGCAAGAGCTGAAACAGTTCAAAGGTTTCTGATCTCAAAAGGAGTGCAACCATCGAGATTATCTGTCACTGGATTTGGTGATACTCAACCATTGGTCGATAACAACACTCCGGAAGGGAAAGCGATTAACAGAAGAATAGAATTCAAAGTAACCGAGTAAATAAAGCAGAATCGGAATCAAACAATAAAAATCAGAACAGGGAGAATAAAGCCTTCACTTTCCAGGGGATAAGACTATTCTATATAAGCCATCCGAACCCCATTTTACCTTGTAATCATTTGATGTTTTTGCTTAACTTACAAGTTAAATTTAATTAATTAATAGTTGTATTCGCATTTATGAATTTATTGGCAATTTCAATCAATCACCGCACTGCTCCAGTAGAGCTGAGGGAATTGCTACATTTAAACAGTGATGAAATTAAAGCTCTTTTAGAAGGAATAAAGAAAGACCTGATGAAAGAAGCTTTTGTATTGTCTACGTGCAACAGGACGGAAATCTATGGTATTCCAAGAGACAATTCATTAAGTTACAAAGATTTAGAAAATTACTTGCTTGACTTCAAACCTGTTAATGGTGTTAAGGATGAACACTTTGAGAAATTTTTTAGCTGTTCTGCTATGAGCCATCTATGCAAAGTATCAGCCGGTGTTGATTCACAGATGACCGGAGATAACCAGATATTGGGGCAAGTCAAAGAAGGTTTCCAGATGGCTGAAGAAAAGGGGCTGGTATCGTTTCTAATGAAGAGGGTGTTTGATTCGGCAACTAGGGTTGGTAAGAGAGCTAAAACCGAAACAGACATAAGTGAGGGGGCAATAACAATAAGTTATGCTGCAATACAACTAATTGAGAAAATATTTTCGAACTTTTCAAAGAAATCCGCGCTCGTAGTTGGCATGGGTGAGACGGGAGAAATTGCA